>NZ_JBQEPK010000026.1:0-86795 GCF_052045615.1 Methylobacterium sp. 22177
ACGGCGGAGACGCGCACGTTCGATTCCCGGGTCACGCCGGCGATGTGGGGCGTCAGGATCAGGTTGGGCACGCCCGCGAACACGGCGCCGGCGGCCGGGTCGAGGGGCTCGCGCTCGAACACGTCCAGCGCCGCGCCGCCGAGATGGCCGGAGCGCAGCGCGGCGGCCACGGCCGCCTCGTCCACGATGCCGCCCCGGGCGGCGTTGATCAGGATCGCGCCCGTCGGCATCCGCGCCAGCGCCGCCGCGTCGATCAGGCCGCGGGTCGCGTCGGTGAGCGGCACGTGCAGCGAGAGCACGTCGCTGCCGGCGATCAGCGCGTCGAGGGCGGTCCGTTCCACCGGGCCCGAGGCCGGGGTCCAAGTCTGGGTCCAGGCCGGGTCGTCCGCGGCCACGAACGGGTCGTGGGCGGCGACCGCCATGCCGAGCGCCGCCGCCCGCCGGGCGGTCTCGCGGGCGATCGCGCCGAAGCCCACGAGGCCGAGGCGCTTGCCGGCGATCTCGCGGCCCATCAGGGCGTTGCGCGGCCACGCGCCGGCGGCGACGGCGGCGCTCGCCCCGTAGGCGCCGCGCAGGAGCAGCAGCGCGGAGGCGATGACGTACTCGGCGACCGCGCCGTCGTTGGCGCCGGTGGCCGGGTAGACCGCGATGCCGCGCGCCCGGCAGGCGGGGAGGTCGATGTTGTCGAGGCCGACGCCGAGGCGGCCGACGACCGTGAGGTCGCGGGCGGCGTCGAGCAGGGCGCCGCGGACCTGCGTCCGGTTGCGCACGATCAGGGCGTCGGCCCGGGCGGCGGCGGCGGCGAGGTCCTCCGGCCGGTCGACGAGGCCGGGATCGTACACCACGTCGAGGCCGGCGAGCTCGGCCGCGATCGCGGCCTCGTCCATGAACTCGCTGATGATGACCTTGGGCATGGTGAATCCTTCTCAGGTCGCCGGCACGGCAGCGGGGAGGGGGCGGCGGAAGGCCGCCGCCGGCTCGCGGGCGGGGATCGCGTCCGCGGCCTCGCCGTCGTCGTCGAGGAGGTCGAGGTTCGGGGTGATGCGGCCGTCGAGCACCGCCCGGGCGTGGGCGAGGTCGATCTTGCCCTCCCAGCGGGCGATCACGAGGGTCGCCACCATGTTGCCGACCGCGTTGGTCACGCAGCGCAGCTCGTTCAGGATGCGGTCCACCCCGATGATCAGCGCGATGCCCGCCACCGGCAGGAGCTGCGAGGCCTGGAGCGTCGCCGCGAGCACGAACAGGATGGCGCCGGCCACGCCCGCCACGCCCTTCGAGGTCACCAGCGCGATGGCGAGGATGCCGAGCTCCTGCTCCCAGGTCAGCGGCACGTTGAGGGCCTGGGCGATGAAGCCGATCGCCATGGTCAGGTAGATGCACGAGCCGTCCATGTTGAAGGACAGGCCGGCCGGCATCACGAGGCCGGTGACGCTCTTGTCGACCCCGAGCCCGTTGAGCTTGGCCATGATCCGCGGCAGCACCGATTCCGAGCTCGTGGTGCCGAGCAGGATGAACAGCTCCTCGCGGCTGTACCGGAACAGCTTCCACAGGCTCAGGCCGACGTAGAAGCGCATCACGCCGCCGAGGAAGACCGCGATGAACACGATGAAGGTCAGGTAGAGCGAGACGATCAGCATCCCGTACTGGGCGAGAATGCCGAGCCCGAACTTGCCGATGGTGAAGGCCATCGCGCCGAAGGCGCCGACGGGGGCGAAGTGCATGATCAGGCCGACGACCTTCATCAGCACGTCGCCGAAGGCGTGGACCACCTTGAGCGGGAACTCGCCGCGCCGGCCCAGCATCGCGAGCCCCATGCCGACGAGCACCGAGAAGAACATCACCTGGATCAGGTCGCCCTTGGCGAAGGCGTCGACCGCGCTGTGCGGGATGATGTTGGCGACGATCTCCATCGGCGACTGCGCGTGGGCCTTGCTGGCGATGCCGGCCACGAGCTTGGCGTCGAGGCTGTCGACCGTGGCGTTCACGCCATCGCCCGGCCGCAGCAGGTTGACGAACAGGAGGCCCGCGGCGAGCGCCACCGTCGTGGCGACCTCGAAGTACAGGATGGTCTTCAGGCCCATCCGGCCGACGCTCTTCATGTCGCCGACATGCGCGATGCCGACCACGACCGTGCAGAAGATGACGGGGGCGACGATCATCTTGATCAGGTTGATGAACATGTCGCCGAGGATCTTGCAGCCCACCGCGAAGTCGGGCGCGACCACGCCGACGCCGATGCCCAGCGCGATGCCGAGCAGAACCTGGCCGTAGATCGACCGGAGCAGCCTCATGCGTTCCTCCACTGTGACGGGACGGAGGCCGCCGCGGTTTCGCCCGCAGTCGTGCGCTCCCTCGTGGTCCTGAACCCCGTGGCGTCGGGGCGGCACCCGCGGACCGGTTCGCGGTCCGCGGGCGCGGGACGTGTGCGTCGGCGACTCGCGCGTCAGGCGCTGCGGTAGAGCTTCGTCATCACGAATTCCCGGTGGCCGAGGGACTCGGCCGCCGTGAGCCGGCCGTTGGCGGTGCGCACCACCATGTCGATGAGCGCGTCGCCGGCCTGCGGGATCGTCATCTCGCGGGTGAGCACGCCCGACACGTCGACGTCGATGTGCTCGCCCATGGTCCGCACGGTGCGGGGATTGCCGGTGATCTTGATCACCGGGACGATCGGGTTGCCGATCACGTTGCCCTGGCCGGTCGGGAAGGTGTGGACCACGTAGCCGGCCGCCGCCATCAGGGTCACGCACTCGGCCGCCGCCGAGGACGTGTCCATGAAGTAGAGGCCGGGCCCCTTGGTGGGCGCCTCCGCGGGCTGCAGCGCGTCGATGAACCGGCACGCGTGGCCGATCTTCTCCAGGTTTCCGAGCGCCTTCTCCTCGATCGTCGTCAGGCCGCCCGCGATGTTGCCCTTGGTGGGCTGCGAGTCGGACAGGTCGTCGGTCTTGTGGGCCTCGATAACGTCGTCCTGGTAGGCCTTCCACATGGCGTACCACTTGTCGGAGACTTCGGGACTGATCGCCCGCTCGCGGCACAGGTGCTCGGCGCCGGTGATCTCGGAGGTCTCGCCGAACACCCCGTAGATCCCGTGCGGGATCAGCTTGTCGTACATGTTGCCGACGGTGGGGCAGGAGGCGAGGCCGGTGGTGGTGTCGGACTCGCCGCACTTGGTCGAGACCCAGAGGTCGGCGATCGGGCATTCCTCGCGCTGGAGCTCGGTGGCCCACTGCACGAAGCGCTTGGCCTGGTAGCTCGCCTTGGCGACGATCGCGATGTCGCCGTGGCCCTCGATGCCGAAGCCGACGACCGGCTTGCCGGTCCTGGCGATGCCCTCGACCACGCGGTTGGTCCACTGGTCCTCGATGCCGATCACCACGACGGCGGCGACGTTCGGGTTCGAGCCGATCCCGATCAGGGTGCGGAAGTGGAGATCCAGATCCTCGCCGAACTGGAGCCGGCCGTAGGCGTGGGGCAGCGCCATCGTGCCCTTCACGTTGTTGGCGACCGCCTCGCAGGCGGCGTTGGACAGATCGTCCAGCGGCAGGAGCACGACGTGGTTGCGCACGCCGACCCGGCCGTTCTCCCGGCGCCAGCCCATGAAGGTGGCGGCCGTGTAGTTCTCCGAGGCCCGCTCGGTCGCGAGCGCCTTCGTGGCGAACTGATCGGGGGCACCGCCGACGAAGGGGGTGGCGATCTCGTGTTCGAGCTGAGCGGCTTCCTTGAACATCGTCACCTCACCAGCGCTTCGTCTTGACGTTGTGGACGTGGACGTGCTCGCCCTTGGCGACGTCCTTGATGACCTTGCCGATGTCCTGGCCGTACTTGATGGCCGTGTCGCCCGCCTTCAGGTCGGTGAGCGCCACCTTGTGGCCGATCGGGATGTCGTGGCGGACGGCGACCTCGAAGGTGCTGTCGTTCTCGGTGACCACCCCGAAAGCGTCGGTGTCCGCGCTCAGGCCCTCGATCACCGCGACGGCGACGTTGTCCTGGGGGGAGTGGGCGAGAAGATGCGGCTTGCGGTGCCCCGCGCCGGACGCGGCGTGGCTGCTCATGCGGTCCTCCTGACGGTGGTCGTCGGCTTCTCGGCGGCGACTAGTCTTATATAAGACCTATGATATTGCCGTCGTCAACGGCCGATTGAGGGGCGGAGGTGATTTCGCGGGCTCGGGGGACGGCACCGCAGGTCGCCCGCCTCGCTCAGGCTTCCGGGCCCGCACGCGTCTGCCGGACATCAGGCGCCCGCGAGACAGGCGTAAGTCCGTCTTCCCTTGCTGGGCGAAGCGAGGGAGAAGGGGGGCTGGATCGCGCGCGAGGGTGCCTCCTGTCCCGCCCCACCTCCGGCTCCTCCCCATAAGGGGGAGGAGAGCGCGTGGCGGCCGGTGGGGTGCGAACAGGAAAGGCCGCGCAGAGGGGGGGGCGCGCGCGATATATCCGGGTGGCCCGTCCGATCCGGCGCGCGAGTCGCGCGCCTTGCCCCAGGCGGCAACTCTTATATAAGATATATGCAGATGAAACCCGCCTCCGGCGGGAGACGGGCCGGGAGGACGAGGATGGCGGGTGCGCGCGCGGATGGCCTCGGCCCGGCCGGGCACGCCCGATGAACGAGACGCTCCTGCTCATCCTGTGCGTCGGCTGCGCCGGCGTGATCTCGGGCCTGACGGGCTTCGCCTTCGCGCTGATCGCCTCGGGCACCCTGCTGTCGATCCGCACGCCCGTCGAGGCGACCGCCCTGGTGCTCGTCTGCAGCATCCTCTCGCAGGTGATCTCGATCCTGCGCCTGCGGACCTGGCCGCCGCGGGGCACCGCCTTCGCGATGATCCTGCCGGGCCTCGTCGGCGCGCCGATCGGCATCCACCTGCTGCACGACCTCGATCCGCGCTGCATCAAGGTCGCGATCGGCGCCTTCCTGGTCCTGTACAGCGGCGGGGTCGCCCTGCTGCGCGCCGATTACCGGGTCGGCTTCGGCAATCGCTGGAGCGACGGCGCGATCGGCTTCCTGGGCGGCGTGCTGGGCGGCATCGCCGGCCTGTCCGGGGCGCTGCCGACGGCCTGGAGCCTCGTGCGCGGCTGGGATCCGCGCACCCAGCGGGCGGTCTACCAGTCCTTCACCCTGGTGATGCAGGTCTGGGCCCTGACGATCCTGGTCACTCTCGACCCGATCCCGCCCGAGCTCGTCGGCGACCTCGCCCTGGCGCTGCCGGTGGTGCTGGTGAGCGTGCTGGCCGGGCTCGCGCTGTTCGCGCGGATCGACCAGCGGCGCTTCCGCACCCTGGTCCTGGCGCTGCTCGCGGCGATCGGGCTGACCACCACGGCGCTGGCGCTCCCCGGCCTGCTGCAGGGCTGAGGCGGCCGCCGCGACGGGTCAGCTCCCGTCCCGGGCGTGGACGCCCGCGAGAAACAGGTCCTTCCAGCTCTCCGGCCGGCGGCGGATCGTGCCGGTGCGGGCCATGAAGGCGGCGACCTTGCCGACCGCCCGGGGCGTCGCCGTGAAGGAGACCTGCGGGTCGTTCAGGATCTCGGTGATCAACCCGGCATCGCTCCCGTCGCGGGCGAGCCGGACGTAGGCGCGCGCCGCCTCCGGCGGGTCGGCCGCGATCGCGGCGAGCGCCTCGTCCAGGGCGGCACCGAAGGCCGCGACGACCCGGGGGCTGGCGCTCGCGAAGGAGCCGGAGGTCCAGACAACGTTGAAGGTCGAGGGCTCGCCCAGCACGTCGAAGCTGTTCAGCACCGTGCGGATGCCGGGCCGGCGCAGTTCCAGCTCCTGGATCGGGGCGGCGGTGAAATGCGCCGTCACCTCGGTTCCTCCGAGGAGCGCCGCCATCCCGTCGGGATGCGACAGGGTGACGGTGAGCCGGTCGAGGTCGTTGCGGCGGGCCGCGCCGAGTTCCTTCTCGGCCGCCATCTGCAGGAACATCGCCTGGACCGAGACCTTCACGGCGGGGAGCGCGATCTTGTCCCGATCGGTGAAGTCCGCGAGCGTGCGCACCTTCGGGTTGCTGGTGTTCATCAGGAGCGGCATGCTGTTCATCGCCGCCACGCCCTTCACGGCCATGGCGGTGCCTTCCGTCTTCGACCAGAGCAGCACGAGGGGCGGCACGCCGCCGGCCGCGAACTGGATCTGCCCGGAGAGCAGCGCGTCGTTCATGGCGGCCCCGCCCGCGAGGGTGAGGTAGCGGGCCTGGAGCCCCGCCACGCCGCGGGCCATCGCCGCCTTCTGGAGCAGGCCCTGCTCCTCCATCAGCATCAGCGGCAGGTGGCCGAGGCTCGGCTGACGGGCGATCGCCACGGCGCCGGCCTCCTCGGCCCGCCCCGGGACGGGGCTCGCCAGGAGCGCCGCGGCCCCGGCCAGAACGTCGCGTCTGCGCATGATCCCCTCCCGAGCCGGCTACCACGCTCGAACACGTTCCTCGGGGACGAGCGCGACGCCCCCTCTCCCCGCGCGCGCCCCGCCGTCCGTGAGGGACGCGAAGGCGTAGCCCGAGCGGCGGGGAGGGGGCGATCCCGGGGGAGCCTCGTCCTGAATCGCCCCCTTCCCCTCGGCTGCTGCCTCGATGCGCCGACGACAGGGTCGTCACATCCCTCGCCCCGCAAGCGGGGCGCGGGGAATCTCAGCGGCCGTCGCCGGTGCAGCGGACGCGGTGTGAGTTCAAGGACCGACTCCCTCAGCCGGGGCGGCGGATCACCGGCGCCGGCACGCTCTCGATCATCACGTTGACGCAGGCCGGCAGGCCGCTGGCCTGGGCCGCCTCCAGCGCCGCCGGGAAGGCGGCCGCCTCGGTCACCAGCGCCCCGAAGCCGCCGAGCGCCTGGACCACCGTATCGTAGCGGGTCGGGAGCAGGTCGCAGTGGCGCGTCCGCTCGGGGCCGTAGCTGCGCAGCTGGATCTGGTGCTCGGCGTTCCAGCGCGCGTCGTTGCCCACCACGGCGATGAACGGGATCCGATAGCGCACGGCCGTGTCGAACTCGGCCATGTGGAAGCCGAAGGTGCCGTCGCCCAGGACCGCGACCACCGGGGCGCCGGGGCGCTCCAGGGCGGCGGCGAGCGCGAAGGGGATCGACGCGCCGATCGTGCCCGATACGCCGTTGATCAGCCGGCGCCCGGCGCGGACCAGGGCCTGGGGCCACTGCCCGATCTCGCCGCCGTCGCAGATCAGCGTGCCGTCGGGGTGGTCCTCCAGGAAAGCCGCGACCGCCCGGCACAGCTCCACCGGGTGCAGGCGCCCTTCGATCCCGCGCAGATCCGCCCAGGCGGGCGGCCGGTAGGCGAGGGCGGCCCGCGCGTCCCGATGCCAGGCCTCCCGGCGGGGGAGGGCGGTGGCGCGCGCGGTCAGCGCCGCCACCACCGGCCGCGGATCGGCGAGGCCCGAGACGGCGAGGCGGTCGGCCGGGGCGCGGGCGAGGAGCGCCGGATCGGGATCGACGATGGCGAAGCGGCAATCGGGCGCGAGGGCGGGCGCCGCGCCGAAGCGCAGGGTGAAATCCAGCGGCTTGCCGAGGAGCACGAGGAGGTCGGCCCGCGCCAGCACCTCCGCGAAGGCGCCGAGCGCCGGGTCGTTGATCCCGCGCGGGCTCTCCATGCCAACGACCGGCAGGCCAAGAGATTCCTCCAGCGCTGCCATCGCGGCCCGGCCGGAGCCGTCGCACAGGGCCGGACCGCAGGCGATCAGCGGCCGCTCCGCTCCGGCCAGCGCGGCGAGCAGGTCGGCCACGAGATCCGGTGCCGGCTCGGCGACCCGCAGGGCGGCCACCGCCCGGTCCGGGATCCGCACCGCGGCAGCGGGGACGGCCGTCTCCAGCAGGTCGACCGGCAGGCTCAGATGGACCGGACCGGGCCGCCCCTCCCGGGCGATCCGGAAGGCCCGGGCGAGGTCCGGCCCGAGGGAAGCCACCGAGCCGGCGGTCCAGGCGGCCTTGGTCATCGGCCGGGCGATGTCGGCCTGGGCGAGCTCCTGGAAGGCGCCGCGCCCGAGCTCGGAGAGCCCCGCATGGCCGGAGAGCAGCAGCACGGGGGAGTCCGCCGCGAGCGCCGTGGTGAGCGCCGCCGCGCCGTTGGTGTGGCCCTGTCCGCCCGTGACCAGCGCGACGCCGACCTCGCCGGTCAGCCGGCCCCAGGCGTCGGCCATGTGGACGCAGGCCGCCTCGTGGCGGGTATGAACGAGGGCGATCCCGGTCTCCAGCAGGGCGTCGAAGACCGGCATGATGTGGTTGCCCGACAGGGTGAAGATCCGGGTGACGCCGAGCGCCTCCAGGGTCCGGGCGACGATGTCGGCGCCGCGCAGGGTCTGCATGGACGGGCTCTCCTCAGGCGGCGGCGTCGAGGAGCGAGCCGCCGGGCCGCACATGCGTGAAGTGCACCGGCTCCATCGCGACGTCGAGCGCCCCGCCGCGCTGGCGGACCACGGTGTAGTGCGAGGTCGCGAGATCCGAGGCTTCCGGAAAATCCTCGCGGAAATGGGCGCCGCGGCTGTCGGTGCGGGCGAGCGCCGCCCGGGCGATAGCCTGCGAGACCAGGACGAGGTTCTCGAGGTTCAGCCGGTCCATCCAGGTCAGCGCGTAGCGACGGTCGCCGTCCGGCGCGCCGGCCCGGGCGACCGCGTCGGAGAGCCCGTCGAGGGTGGCGAGCGCCCGGGTCAGGCCGGCCGCGTCCCGCAGGATGCCGACATCGGCCCACATCGTCTCGTAGAGCGCCTCGCGGATCTCCGGCAGCGACTCCGCCGGCCGGCCGAGCGGCCCGTAGGCGCGGGCCAGGCCCGCCTCGACGGCGGCGGGGTCTGGGTCGGCGAAAGAACCCTCGCGCCGCACGGCCCGCGCCATGGACTGGCCGGCCAGCCCCCCGAACACCGTGGAATTCGCAACGCCGTTGCCGCCCAGCCGGTTCGCCCCGTGGACGCCGCCGGTATCCTCGCCGGCCGCGAAGAGGCGCGGCAGCGCGGTGGTGCAGTCGACCGCGAACCGGACGCCGCCCATCATGTAGTGGGCCGTGGGGATGACCTCGACGAGGCCGCCCGCGAGGTCGAAGCCGCAATCGGCGCAGCGCTCGACCATGCCCTTGAACCGGCGGCGCACGTCCTCGGGCCCGAGATGGCTCATCTGGATGTGGACGCCCCCGCTCGGCGTGGAAAAACCATCGCGGAGCCGCCGCATGATCGAGCGGCTGACCACGTCCCGGGTCGCGCGCTCGGCCCGCGGGTCGTAGGCCTCCATGAAGCGCTGGCCGGTGGAATCGAGGAGCCAGCCGCCGGCCCCGCGCAGGCCCTCCTCCAGCACCGTCCCGGTCATGCGGGTGCCGGCGCCGGCGAGCAGCCCGGTCGGGTGGAACTGCACCATCTCCATGTCGCGCAAGGGCAGCCCGGCGCGCAGCGCCATGGCGAGCCCGTCGCAGGACTTGTCGCCCGACGGCGTGTGGTACTTGTACATGGTCGGCCCGCCGCCGGTGGCGAGCAGCACGGCCTTCGCCCGCACCAGCTTCGGTTCGCCGGTGCGCATGTCGAGCATCAGCACGCCCGCCAGCCCCGATCCGTCCCGGGCCGGAATCAGTTCCAGGGCGCGGTGATCCTCCAGGCGGCGCACGTCCCGGCGCCAGACCTGCTCGGACAGGCGGTTGATGATCTCGATCCCGGTGAGGTCGCCCTTGTGCACCGTCCGGTCGAAGGTCTGGCCCGCGAAGGCCTTCTGGTGGACGCTGCCGTCCGGGTTGCGGTCGAAGAAGCAGCCGAGCTCGGTCTCCAGCTCGCGGATCCGCACCTGCGCCTCGGTGACGAGCGTCCAGGCGAGCGCCTGATCGTTCAGCCACTTGCCGCCCTCGATCGTGTCCATGAAGTGCCGCTCGACCGAGTCGCCCGGCGCCAGCGCCACGTTGTAGCCGCCCTGGACCATGCGGGTGCAGCCGCACTTGCCGAGCAGCCCCTTCACCGCGACGGTGACGTCGAGCTCGGGCGCGACCTTCTTGGCGTGGAGCGCGGCGAACAGTCCGGCCCCGCCGGAGCCGAGGATCAGGATGTCGGTCTCGACCTGCGCGGGGCTCATCGTGCGTCCTCGAGGGAGGCGATGACGGCGTCGCGCCGGGCGGCCACGTCGCGCTGCACGTCGGCGAAGAGCGAGCCGCCGTGGGAATCCATCCCGACCAGCAGCGGCCCGAAATCGCGGATCGCGAACTGCCACAGGCTCTCGGGGTGGAGGTCGTCGAGGTCGACGTCCACGATGGTCTCGATCCAGGTGGTCTCCAGCGCCGCCGCGCCGCCGACGATCGCCAGGTAGGCGCCGCCGCGCCGCGCGAAGGCGTCGAGGGTCGCCGGACCCATGCCGCCCTTGCCGACGATGAGGCGCACGCCCTCGCGCGCCATCAGGGCGTCGGTGAAGCGCTCCATGCGCATCGACGTGGTGGTGCCGATGCAGAACGGCGCGAAGCCGACCGGCGCCGCGTTGGAGACCGGGACGCGGTGGACGTTCGGCGCGGTGTGGATCACCGCGTGACCGTTCAGGTCGAGCCGGGTGCGGCGGTCCCTGTCGAACATGTGGATCAGGGTGGCGTCGCGGATGCCGAACAGCCAGCGCCGCAGGGTGACGGTGTCGCCGATCCGGAGCGCCCGGATCTCGGCCTCGCCGGCCGGCATGTCGAGGACGTGGTGGGCCACGGTCTGCTCCTCAATCGAACGCGATGCCGCCGGGCGTGAGCGTCGCGCGGGCGCGGCGGGCCGAGTGGCACTGGATGTTCACCGCGACCGGGTTCTGGGTGATGTGGGTCGCGGCGAGCTCGACATGGACGGCGAAGCTCGTCGACCGGCCGCCGAGCCCCTGCGGGCCGATGCCGAGCTCGTTCACCGCCCGCGACAGCTCGGCCTCGATCCGGGCGCCGTCCGGGTCGGCGCAGACCGAGCGCAGCGGCCGGGTCGCCGCCACCTTGGCGAGGTGCATGCACAGGTCCGAGGTGCCGCCGAGCCCGACGCCCACGATGGTCGGCGGGCAGACCCGGCCCCCGAGCTCGATCACCCGGTCGATGACGAAGCGCTTGGCCGCGCCGATCCCGTCCGAGGGCAGCAGCATCTGCAGGAACGAGCCGTTCTCGGAGCCGGAGCCCTTCGGGATCATCTCCACCGCGACGGTCTCGGGCCGGTCGTCGAAATCGACGTGGATGATCGGCACGCGGATGCCGCAGGAGGTCTGCGCGTTCCTGCGGGTGATCGGGTGGACCACCGAGGAGCGCAAGGAGAACTCCGTCGTGGCCCGCTCGCAGCCGCGCCGGATCGCGGCCTTCAGGGCGGCGCCGTCGACGCGCACGCCGGCGCCGATCACGACGTTGTAGATCGGGATGCCGGTATCCTGGCAGAGGATATTCTTCGTGCGCTCCGCGACCGCGACGTTCTCCACCATCGTGTCGAGGATGGCGCGGCCGGTGGCGCTGGTCTCGGCCCGCTGCAGGTCGGCGAAGCCTGCCTTGATGTCGGGCGGCAGGATCTTCAGGGCGCGGACGTAGAGGTCGCGGCAGACCTCCTCGAATTCGCGGATGTCGAGATCCATGGCGGGTCTCCGCTGACGAGGGCGATGGGCGACGGTCAGGCCCCGCTGAGGAGGAACAGGAGGCCGATCGCGAAGGCGGTCGCGAGACAGCCCGACACGACGCGGGCGTTGCGCTCGCGGAAGCGCAGCCACTCGATGGCGAGTACGCGCAGTCCCAGCGCCATGTGGACGGCGAGCGCGCAGACGAGGCCCCATTCGGCCGTGCGGACGAAGCCGTTATGGGTGAGGCCGAGGAAGCGCTCCAGCCGGTCGGCGCCCTGGAGCGCGGTGCCGAGCGCGATGAAGTGCATCGGCAGGAACAGCGCCAGGGCGATCCCCGACAGCCGGTGGATCAGCGCGGCGGCGAAGCCGGGCCTGCGCAGGGACGCGCGGGTGATGCCGGTCCGCCCGGCCGTGCTCGCGGCGGTCCTCATGCCACGTACACCGCGAGTGCCGCCCGCAGGCCCAGCCCGGCGAGCAGGGCCGAGAGGCCGATCATGGCGACGTCGAGGGAGCGGCCGCGCCAGCCGGCCCACTCGCGCAGGACGCTGCGCAGGCCGATCGGGGCGTGGATCGCGGCGGCCAGAACGAAGACCGCGTAGAACAGCAGGAAGGCGAGGTTGCCCTGAGTCCGGCCCAGGATCTCGCCGGCCGTGAGCCCGCCGCGCACCGCGTAGACGATCGTGCCGAGGTGGACCGCGACTGTGACCGCGAGGATTGCCGCCGTGCCGCGCTGGGCGAGGTACAGGAGCGGACTCATCCGCGCCTCCAGAACCGGCGCAGCGCCGCCTTGCCGGTCTCGCGCTTCAGGCCGGCGATCGAGAAGGTCGGGCTCAAGCCCTTCGGGCAATGCTCGGTGCAGCTCATGTGGCTGTGGCAGGAATGGCAGCCGGCATCGCCCGCCACAGCGGCCAGACGGCCGGCGCCATCCCGGTCGCGGACGTCGTTGACCAGCGTCCACGCCCGGTTGAGGGCCGCCGGACCGAGATAGTCGGGATTCCAGGTGACGAGGTCGCACGCCGCGTAGCAGACGCCGCAATTGATGCACTCGATGCCGGCATCGACCTCCTGGCGCGCGGGCGAATCCGGCGCGACCGTCGCGAAGTCGTCGGGCGGGGTCTCGCCCGGCTCGAAATAGCCGTGGGCGCGGCGCCACTTCTCGAAGAAGGGCTCCATGTCGACCGCGAGGTCCTTCACCACCGGCAGGTTGCGCAGGGGCTCGAGCGTCAGCACCCCGTCCGGCGCCACGGCGGCGACCCGGGTGCGGCAGGTCCAGCGCGGGCGCCCGTTCACCGTCATGCCGCAGGAGCCGCACATGCCGACCCGGCAGGCGAACCGGTAGGCGAGGGTGGGATCCTGGTCGCGCTGGATCTCGGTGACGACGTCGAGTACGGTCTGGTTGGCCCGGCGCGGCACCGTGAAGGCCGCGACCGCCGCGCCCCGCCGGATGTGGACCTGCAGCGCCGCGCTCGCCTCCGGCGTGACGGCGGCGCGATCCGCGGCCGCCGTCACCGCGTGGCCTCTTTCGGCGCGCCGCTGCCGGCGGCCGGCGCGGGGAAGAACAGCTCACCCTCGCTGGCCGCGGTGGCGGAGACCAGCCCGGCCCGGTTCATGTAGGCGAGGTAGTCGAGCATGCGCTGCGGCTTGGTCGTCCAGGCGTTCTGCGGCGCGCGGATGAGGTCGACGGCCTCGTCCTGCGAGAGCTTCGACCCCTCCGCCTTGATCCAGAGCGCCGCGGCCCGGGCGGGGTCTTCGCGGATCAGCGTCAGGCTCTCCTCCAGCGCCGCCCGGAAGGCCGCCGTGACCTTGGGATTGTCGGTGACGAACCGGCTGGTGGCCCAGACGAGATTGAAGGTGTGGGGGCCGCCCATCACGTCGTAGCTGTCGAGCACCTTGCGGGCGCGCGGATCCTTCAGCTCCATCTCCTGGAACGGCGGCGAGCCGAAATGGGCGGTGATCTCGGAGCGGCCGCCCATCAGGGCGGTCTGAGCGTCCGGGTGACCCATCGAGACGGTGAGCGGGTCGAGCTTGCCCTGCTGGCCGGGCCCGAACGCCTTCTCGGCGGCCATCTGCAGGGTGATCGCCTGGATCGAGGTCTTGGCGGTCGGCAGCGCGATCTTGTCCTGCGGCCCGAAATCCGCGATCGACTTCACCGCGGGGTTGGTCGTCACCAGCCAGAGCGGCATCGCGTTCAGCGCCGCCACGCCCCTGACCTTGATGTTGGCGAGCGTGCGGCCCCAGATCGTCAGGAACGGGCCGACGCCGCCGGAGGCGAGGTCGAGGTTGCCGGAGAGCAGGGCCTCGTTCATCCCCGAGCCGCCGGTGAAGCGCAGCCACTCGGCCTTGACGTCGAGGCCGCGCGCCTTGGCCTGCTTCTCGAGCAGGCCCTGCTCCTCCATCACGGTCAGGGGCAGGTAGGAGATCCCGAACTGCTTGGCGAGCCGAACGGTCGAGACCTCTGCCCGGGCGGCGCCGAGGGCCCCCCACAGGGCCGCGACCGTCCCGACGAGCCGGATCATGCTCCGTGCCGTCATGGCGCTCCTCACCTGTCTGCGCGCCGATCTTGCGAGTTGTGCGACTTCGTCGGCGTCGGGTCGAGGATACGCTCCGGACGAGGCCTGTCAATAATCATGTATCATATATATGACCTGTTCGCGGGCCGTCCGTGGGGCCGCACCGAAGCGCGCCGTCGGTTGCGCCCGGCACGACGGGACCGCGGGCCAGAGTGGCAGAGGCTGACCCGTGCGCGCGCTGGCGCCGACGGGTTGATCGACGTGACCGGCGGAAGGTCCTGCCCGCGTCCCTGTGACACCCGCCGGGTCGGTCGCCGGTTCGCCTCGGAGACTTCGCGACCGGTCCGTGGGATTCCGCATCGCTGAGAGCCGGGCGCGGCGTCGGGGTTTGCGCCCGCCCGCTCCCGATGGAGCGTCGCACGGCGCCGATGCGCCGCCACATGCGTCCCTCGACCGGGATCGCGCGCGAGAGTGTTAGGTCATTTACAAGACTGGGGGCGGCGCATCAGGATCGCGCGCTCGGTCTCCGGGACGCGGCCCCGGGGCGTGCCGGGGCGCGGTCCGCGGGCGGCACCGCGCACCCCGCGCCGGGAAGGGACGGTCATCGTCCGGCGCGGCGCACCGCTCAGGGCGCCCGCAGGCCGAGTTGCGACTTGTCGGTGAGGCGGTCGTTGCGGAACGTGAGCGTGATGTTGGCGCCGTACGTCCCGCGCCCGGGCCAGGAATAGGTCGCGCGCCGGACCCGCCCGACGGTCAGGTGCGAGACGCGGCGGCCGTCGCAACCCAGACGGGCGCGCACCTGGCGGTAGGTCATCCCCTTCCCGAGGGCGGCATAGTGCGCATGGTCGACGCGGCAGTGCGGCGCCGCGGCCCCGGCGGCCGGCGCCGGGAGCAGTGTCGGAAGCAGTATCAGAACGAGCGCCGGCACGAGCGCGATCGGGAGCGCGGACCGCATCGCCCGCTCAGCCCGGCGCGCCCGGGGCGGGCCCGTCGGCCTCCGGCGCCCGCGGTTCGGCCGCGGCACCCGCGTCCGCCGACCGGATCTCGACCTTGAGGTCCTGCCGCATGTCCTGGAGATGGTCGGTCACCACCCGCTCGCCGGCCTTGAGCCCGGCCAGGATCGCGGTGTCCTCGCCGAAGCTGTCGCCCGTGGTCACGGGCTGCTGGCGGACCACGCCCTGATCGTCCACCACGTAGACGATCCGCTGGGCGAGCCGGGCCGACAGCGCGACCGTGGGGACGAGGAGCTTCTCCTCGGTGCCGGTCTTGACCCGCGCGCGGACGAACTGACCGGGCAGGAAGCGCTCGTCGGTGTTCGGCAGCAACGCGCGCACGAGGCGCCGGGCGGTGCGGGGGTCGAACCGGTTGTCGAGCTGGTAGACCCTGGCGTCGCGCACGGGCTTGCCGGCCTCGTCCAGCACCTCCACGGTCACCGGGCCGGTCTGCATCGCCTCGCGCAAGGCCTCGGAATCCTCGGAGGAGAGCGCCATCTGCACGTCGATCGGGTCGAGCTGCACCACCGTGACCAGCTCCGTCTGGTTCTCGATGACGAGGTCGCCGGGGTTCACGATCGACAGGCTCGCCCGCCCGTCGAAGGGCGCGCTGACCACCGCGTAGTCGAGGTTGAGGTTCTGCCGCGCGATCGCGGCCTCGGCCCCCTGGACCTGGGCGGCGGCCGCGGCGGCGTTCGACTGGAGCTGCTGGAGCCGCTGCTCCGACGCGTAGCCCTTGTCGGCCAGCGTGTCGGTCCGGCTCACCTCGGCCTGCGCGAACTGGAGCTGCGCCTTGGCCTGCGCCTCTTGGGCCTGGGCCTGGGTGAGCGCCACCTGGAACGGGCGCGGATCGATCCGGAACAGAACCTGCCCCTTCTTCACGTGGCTCCCGGGCTCGAAGGGGCGCTCGGTGACGTCGCCGGTCACCCGGGCCTGCAGGGCCGCGTCCTGCTGCGCGATGATGGTGCCCGTGTAGGTGAAGCTGATCGGCACCGTCCGGGTCCGCGCCGCCGTCACCGTGACGGCGATCGGCGGCTCGGTCTCGGCGGTCTCGGCCGGCCGGTCCGACCAAGGCAGCGCGCTCATCAGGGCCGCGGGCTCCGGCCGGCCCATCGCGAACCAGCCGCCCGCCGCCAGGACCAGCGCGGCGCCACATCCGAGTAGTCCGGTCCGAAGCCCCGCCCGCACGCTGACTGCTCCTCCCGCTGCGGCGCGCCCGCGCCGAGCCCGACGGGGAACACGCCAAACGCGTTCGCGTTGCACGCCCGCGGTCCTCGCGGCCACCGATCACCGTCGAGGTCCGATGTTCGCCCGCTTCGTCGACCGGCCGGTCCTGGCGGCCGTCATCTCGGTTCTGATCACCCTGATCGGCGCCGTGGCCGGCCTCACCCTGCCGATCGCCCAGTTTCCCGAGATCGCGCCGCCGATCATCAACATCCAGGCGACCTATCCCGGCGCCAGCGCGCAGCAGGCCTACGACGCGGTCACGACGCCCCTCGAGCAGGAGATCAACGGCGCCCAGCACCTGCTCTACATCGCCTCGACCAGCAACACGGACGGCAGCGTCAACCTCGACGCGACCTTCGAGATCGGCTCCGACCTCGACGCCGCCGCCGCCGAGGTGCTGACCCGCGCCAACCGGGCCGAGGCGAAGCTGCCGGCCTCGGTGCGCGCGCAGGGGCTGGAGATCCAGAAGAGCTCCCGCCAGCGGCTCGGTAACATCGTGCTCTACGCCGATCCGGGTGCGCCCTACGACGAGCTGTTCCTGGCCAACTGGGCCGAGACCCAGGTGATCAAACCGCTCCGCCGGGTCGACGGCATGGGCCGGATCCAGAACTTCTCCCAGAAGCGCTACGCCATGCGCCTGTGGCTCGACCCGGTGAAGATGGAGGCGCTGGCGATCAGCCCCGACGCGGTGATCCGCGCGGTGAGCCAGCAGAACGAGCAGATCACCACCGGCTCCCTCGGCAAGCCGCCGACCGACGGCGCGCCCACCGCCTTCGAGCTGCAGGTCGTCACGCAGGGACGGCTCAGCCAACCCCAGGAATTCGCCAACATCCTGCTGCGGGCCAATCCCGACGGCTCCGTGGTGCGGGTGCGCGACGTGGCGCGGGTGGAACTCGGCTCGGAGCAGTACGGCGTGCGCTCCAGCTTCGACGGCGAGCCGTCGGCGACCCTCGGCCTCTACCAGACGCCGGGCGCCAACGCCGTCCACGTCATGGACGGGGTGAAGGCCACGATGGCGGAGCTCGCGCGGCGGTTCCCGCCGGGGCTCAAGTACAAGATCGCCCTCGACCGCACCGAGTTCGTCCGCGAGGCGATCCGCGAGGTGGTGCACACCCTGTTCGAGGCGCTGATCCTCGTCGTGGTGGTCACCTACCTGTTCCTGCAGAACTGGCGGGCGACGCTGATCCCCTCGATCGCCGTGCCGGTGGCGCTGGTCGGGACCTTCGGGCCGATGGCGCTGCTCGGCTTCTCGTTCAACACCCTGAGCCTGCTCGGCCTGGTGCTGGCGGTCGGCCTCGTGGTCGACGACGCCATCATCGTGGTCGAGAACACCGAGCGGCTGATGGACGAGGGGATGGAGCCGCGCCCGGCCGCCCGGGAGGCGGTGAACGAGGTCGCCGGCCCGGTGATCGCCACCACCCTGGTGCTGGCCGCCCTGTTCGTGCCCGTGGCCTTCATCCCGGGCCTGACCGGCCAACTCTACAACCAGTTCGCCCTGACCATCGCGATCTCGGTGATGATCTCGGCCGTGGTCTCGCTGACCCTGACGCCGGCGCTCTGCGGCCTGATCCTGAAGCACCGCCCGGAGGGCGCCGGGGCGCACCGGAGCCGGTGGAGGGCGCCGCTGCGCTGGTTCAACCGGACGCTGGAGCGCGCCGCGGGCCTCCTCACCGCGATGATCGGCCGGCTCACCCGCCACCTCGTGCTCGTCGGCCTCGCCTTCGCGGCCTTCGCGGCGCTCACCGCGCTCCTCGTGATGCAGCGCCCGACCGGCTTCGTCCCGAACGAGGACCAGGGCTACTTCTTCGCCGATGTCGCCCTGCCGAAGGGCGCCTCGGTGGCGCGCACCGACCGGATGGTCGAGCGGCTCGGCAGGAGCCTGCGGGACATGCCGGAGGTCGATCACACGATCGGCGTCGTGGGGCGCAGCATCCTCGCCGACGCGGTGGCACCGTTCTACGGGTTCCAGATCCCGGTCCTGAAGCCGTGGGGCGAGCGGGCGGCCTCGGCCGACGCCATCATCGCCCGCGTGCAGAAGGAATTCCGGCACGATCCGGACGGGAAGGTGCGGGTGGTCAACCCGTCGCCGCTGCCGGGGCTCGGCACCCGCAGCGGCCTGACGCTCGAGATCCAGGACCGCAGCGGTGCCGGCGGCATCAAGCTCGCCGAGGCGGCCCAGCGCTTCATCGACGAGATGGAGAAGAGCCCCAACGTCGCCCAGGCGCTGCCGACGACGAGCTACGGCGTGCCGCAGATCCGCCTGGAGATCGACCGGGCCAAGGCCGAGCAGCTCGGTGTGCCCCTCCAGAACCTGTTCGACGCGCTCGGGACCTATGTCGGGTCGAGCTTCGTCAACCTCTTCAACCGCTTCGGCTTCGTCTATCAGGTCTACGTGCAGAGCGAGGCCACGGGCCGGCGCACGATCCAGGATCTGCAGGCGCTTCCGGTCCTCAACAGCCGGGGCGAGCCCGTGCGGATCGGCTCCCTGGTGCGGGCGGAATTCACCACCGGCCCCACCGCGGTCCTGTCCTACAACACCTACCCGGCCATCGAGGTGGCGATCGAGGTGGCCTCCAGCGCGAGTTCCGGCACGGTGCTCAAGGAGGTCGAGGCGCTGGCCAAGCGCCGGCTGCCCTCGGACTACGCGGTGGAGTGGACCGACGTCGCCTTCCAGGAGAAGGTCGCGGGCGGCTACGCGCCGCTGATCTTCGGCCTCGGCGTGCTGATGATCTTTTTGCTGCTCGCCGGGCAGTACGAGTCGCTGCGCCTCCCCTTCGTGATCCTGCTGGCGACGCCGATCGCGATCTTCGGCGCGGTCGGATTCCTGGCCGTGCGCGGGCTCGAACTCGACATCTTCGGCCAGATCGGTCTGCTGCTGCTCGTCGGGCTCGCCGCCAAGAACTCGATCCTGCTCGTGTCCTTCGCGGAGGACCTGCGCCGGCAGGGCGAGGACGTCCTGAAGGCGGCCCAGGACGCGGCGCGCCTGCGGATGCGCCCGATCCTGATGACGTCGTTCGCCTTCATCACCGGCTCGATCCCGCTCGCCATCGCGAGCGGCGCCGGGGCGCATGCCCGCGTCTCCATGGGGACGGTGGTGATCGGCGGCTTGGTCGTCGCGACCTTCATCACCCTGTTCATCACGCCGACGTTCTACGTCGCCTTCGAGCGGCTGCTCGGGCGGGGCGACGCGGCCGCCAGGGCGCAGTCCGGGCCGGCCGGCGCGGCGCAGCCGGCCGAGTAGCCACTCTGGTCCGTCGCCGAGACGGTCGCGCCGCCGATCCCGGGCTCGGCGGCGAACGGGAGCCTGCGAGAGCGTGAGGACCGTCCCGCCGCGTGGCGGCTGATCCTGTCCCGAACCCTCCGTCAGGCCGAGTCCGCGCGGCGCTCGACTGCGTCGGCCGCGTCCCGACGGCCCTGCTCGCGTGGCGCTTCCAGTTCCGCGCGGAGGAGGATCTCGCCCTGAGCGCCGACGCCGACGCCTTCGGCCCTGTCCTGAGCATCCTCGCCTCCGCGATGCTGACGGTGACGGCCTTCTCGCTGACCGTTCCGGTCAACGCCCGCGGTGCCGCGTCGTCGGGCGTGACGCGGCGCGCCACGACCCCGTGGACCGGAGACCGGCCGGCGCACGACGCGCTCGCCACGATCCTCGGCGCGTTCATGTTCTCGGTGGTCGAGATCATCGCCCTGTCGACCCCCCTCTACGGGCCGGGCGGGCGCCCCGTGCTGCTGGGGGCGATGGTGGTGGTCATCGACCTGGCCGTCGTCGTCTTCCTGGGCTGGATGCGGCAGCTCACCCGCTTCGGCCGGGTCGGCGAGACGATCCGGCCGGTCGAGCAGGCGGCGTCCCGGGCCCGGCCGCGGCGGCACACGGCTCCCGCGTTCCATACCGCGGGGCGCGGCCGCCGCGGCGCCACGCGGAGGCCGCGTCGCCGCACCGATCGACGAGGAGCGGAACTGCCCGCGCGCCGATCCATTGGGTCACCGGACGACGGCCGGCCGACTCTCAGGGATGGATGGATCGATGGTTTCGATAGGCACGCGCTCCGGCGGCACCGCCCGGGTTTCCGCGGTTCGCGCGGCCGCGGGCGCCTGCGCGCTGATCCTGTCGTCCGGACCGGTGCTCGCCCAATCGGCGGCGAGCCGGATCGATCAGCCGACTGCGGCCACGCTGCCCCCGGGCGTCAGCACGACCAAGGGCGGCGCTGCCCCCGCCGACCGGTCGACCGGACCCGTCTCACCGCCGAGCGCCATCTCGTCGTCGACGGACGTCATGGCGGGCGGGAGCGCCGGTACCGACACGGGCCGGAAGAAGGACGCGCGCACCAACCCGCTCGATCATCTCTCCCCGGAGTACAAGCGGTAGAGCGGGCTCGATCGCCGCGCGAGCCCGGAGCGGCCCTCCGCGTGACGACCGGGCGCCGGCCGGGCTCCGCGCAACCGTGAGCCGGGTCGGCCCGCGTCAGAATTCCAGGGGCCGAAGCCCGGTCGACGGGGATTCGACCGTCAGACCGCAGGTGTGGTCCTGCAGGATCTCGCCGTTGGCCGCCCTGCCGAAACGGCTGGTCACCAGGCCGTCGAGGAGCACGAAGCCCGGCTTCCCGCCCGGGAACTCGGCCCCCACGACGGCCAGCGAGTGCTCGCCCATGGCGGCGCGCGCGTCGCCGTCGCGAGCCAGCAGGTCGAACGGGTCCGCGGCGTCGAGGTCGTCCCCGAGCACGCGCATCGCCCTGAACGGGCGTCCGACCAGCGGTTCGGGCAGAGGCGCCCAGCGATCGCCGATCGTGGGCGCGAGGCGGCGAAGGGCGTCGCGGACGTCGAGGCGGACGCAGTCGATGTGGATGTGCAACTGCCCCTGACTCCGCCGCAGCCGCGCGTTCACCGCGAGGCTGACGTCGCGCCGGTCGAGCGGATGGCCGAGGCGGCCCTCGACGAAGGTCCGCGCGCGCCACGCCTTGGCGAAGTAGTTCGTCGTCCCGGGTCGAAGGAGCACGGGGCTCTCGATGCCGGTGATGCGCGCCGTCGGGATCAGGAGAAACTGCGCCCGCCCGCGGAGGTCCTTGAGGATGGCGTAGCCCTTCTCGACCCCGCCCGCCAGGTCGACCAGGCTGCAAGGTGCGGGTCCCTGTCCGCGCCTCTCGTGGGGGACGCACGCGCCGTGCACGATCGCCCACAGGGCTCCGCCGTTTCCGAGGAGGTTGGGCCCGACGGCGACAGCCAGCCAGACCGAGGCCGCCGCGAGGATGATCAGGGTGCCGAGCGATCTCCGCGACAGCCCGCTCCTCGCGCGGCCGGTGGAGCCGCGCGGTGACGCGGTGTCCGGCCGGCGACGGACGGCGTCACGCGCCTGACGGGCGAGCCTGACCGCGGCGCTGCGCAAATCCATGACGTGACCCGGTGTCCGGTTGCCGCGCGAGGCGTCGGGTCCGCCGACGCCAGGACCGTCATACAGGCCGCCAGCGGCCTGCGCGATCGCCGCCGTGCTACGGATGCAGCGCCGGACGGATCGCGCGGGACGCGGTGACGCCGCGGCGTCTTTCGTGCCCCGGATCCCGCGCGCCCCCTTCTCGGACGGCTATCCGATGGGCCATGCCTTGCGCGGACCTCGTCAGCGCCGCCGAACTGGGTCATGCCTCTGCCCATCCCGGTGCCGCCGGCGGTCGCAACCTATCAGGCGGCGCGCCGCCGGAATCGCGGCGAGAAGGACAGGGGTGGGACGGACCGCGCACGAGGACCGACCCGACGCGCGTCAGGAGCCGGGAGCCCGGCGACCGCTGAGACAGACCGGACGGCCGGGGTGACCCGGGCCGCCCTCGCGAGGAGACGACCATGACCGACGAACCGCACGGCTTCGACCGCGGCCTGACCAATTACGGCGACCGCGACTTCGCCCGCTACCTGCGCCGCTCCTTCGCGCGCTCCATGGGCATCTCGGTCGGCCTGCTGAACAAGCCGGTGGTCGGCATCGCCATGACCCCGTCGGGCTTCAACAACTGCCACCGGGGCATGCCCGAGCTGGTCGAGGCGGTCTCCCGCGGCGTGCTGGCGGCCGGCGCCCTGCCGCGGCCGTTCCCGACCGTGTCACTCGGCGAGGTTTTCCTCAACCCGACCAGCATGATGTACCGCAACCTCATGGCCATGGACACCGAGGAGATGATCGCGGCCCAGCCGATGGACGCGGTCGTGCTGATCGGCGGTTGCGACAAGACCGTGCCGGCCCAGCTCATGGGCGCGGCCTCCGCCGACCTGCCGGCGATCCAGCTCGTCACCGGCCCGATGTCGACCGGCCGCCACAGGGGCCAGCGGCTCGGCGCCTGCACGGATTGCCGGGGCTTCTGGGCCAGATACCGGGCCGGCACCGTCGACGCCGAGGAGATCGCCGAGGTCGAGGGCCGGCTCTCCGTCACGGCCGGCACCTGCGCGGTGATGGGCACGGCCTCGACCATGGCGTGCATCGCCGAGGCGCTCGGCATGTCGCTGCCGGGCACCGCGGCGATCCCGGCGGTGCATTCCGACCGGCTGGTGGCCGCCGAGGAGACCGGCCGCGCGGCGGTGCGGCTGATCCAGTCGAAGATCCGGCCCTCGCAGGTGATCACCGAGAAATCGGTCGAGAACGCGATCCGCGTGCTGATGGCGGTGTCGGGCTCGACCAACGCCATCGTGCACCTCACCGCCATCGCCGGGCGGCTCGGCATCCGGATCTCGCCCGAGCGGTTCAATCAGATCTCCGACGCGACGCCGGTGCTGGTCGACCTGAAGCCCGTGGGCCAGGGCTACATGGAGGATTTCCACGCCGCCGGGGGCATGGGCGCGCTCCTGCGCGAGCTGCGCCCGCTCCTCCACCTCGACACGGTGGACGTGGAGGGCCGGACGCTCGCCGAGCGCCTGGACGAGCCGGAGGCTTGGGTCGACCGCGCGATCATCCGCACCGCGGAGGATCCCGTGTCGCCGGTCGGCGGCCTCGTGGCCCTGTCCGGCAGCCTCGCGCCCGACGGGGCGATCTTCAAGCGCGCGGCGGCGACGCCTGAGCTGTTCGAGTCGGAAGGGCGGGCGGTGGTATTCACCGGCCTGGAAGACCTGTCGGCGCGGATCGACGATCCCGACCTCGACGTGGCGCCCGGCGACATCCTCGTCCTGCAGAATGCCGGCCCGCACGCGGCCGGCATGCCGGAGGCGGGCTACCTGCCGATCCCCAAGAAGCTGGCGCAGGCGGGGGTGAAGGACATGGTGCGCATCTCCGACGCGCGGATGTCGGGCACGGCCTTCGGGTCGATCGTCCTGCACGTGGCGCCCGAGGCCGCGGTCGGCGGCCCGCTGGCGGCGGTGCGCGACGGCGACCGCATCCGCCTGTCGATCCAGGACAAGCGCGTCGATCTCCTGGTCGCGGAGGACGAGATCGCCCGCCGGCTCGCCGACCACCGGCCGCCGCCGGCCCCGGCTCGGGGCTACAAGGCGCTCTACCGGCGCAGCGTCACGCAGGCCCCGGAGGGCTGCGACTTCGACTTCCTCGCCAAGGCCGAGGGCTGACGGCCCCGGTCGTCCCGGACGGGCGCGTCAGAGGCCGGCTCCGCCATCCGGGGCGCGCCCGTCGCCGAACTCGGCAAGCCCCGCCTGCCGGCCCCGTGACCCGGCAGGCCTGCCGCGCTCATCACCGCCCTGGCGGTGCCGGGGGCGTCACGACGCCGCGCCCCGCGTGCGGCCCATCGGCTCCGGTCCGGGCGTCGCGGCCCGGAGGGCGGGACCGTCGCCCGCCGCGACGGCGCCCGGTGCCGCGGTGGTCCCGGGCGCGGCCCTGGTTCGGATCATCCGCCCCGTGGCGAAGGCGGCGGCATTGACGAGGCCCATGGTGACGAAGCCGGCCGAGAGGGCGGCGAACATCCCGGCCAGGCCCAGCCCGAGCACGGCCGCGATCCAGGCGCCGCCCAGCGCCACCCCCAGCCGGAGAAGGCTGGCGGTGAGCGGCCAGCCGACGCGGCCGGCGCCCTGGGCGGCGAAGTAGAGGGCGAGGCCGGCCCCGAAGAACCCGTAGAAGGGCCCGACGATGCGGAGATAGGATGAGCCGGTGGCCATCATGGCCGGGTCGCTTCCGAACAGGCCCAGCCAGGTCTCAGGGGACCCGGCCGCCACCAGGCCGATGGTCTCCGTCAGGCCGCCGGCCACGAGGGCGCCGGTCAGCGCGGCCCGACGGGCGCGGACCTCCATCCCGGCGCCGAGGGCCGTCCCGACGAGGGCCGCGATGGGCGAGCCGAGCCCGAACACGAGCGGGACCAGCAGGTACTCCAGCCGCGCACCGGTGCCGTATCCGGCCACCGCCGCCGGCCCCGCCGTCCCGACGAAGCCGGTCGCCGCGATGACCGTGACGTTCGAGGTCACACTGGCGATGCCGGACAGAAGGCCGATGCGCAGGATCTCGCGGGACGGCGCCCAGGTCAGCCTCGGGGGACGCCGGCCCGGTCGCAGGACGCCGCGGCCGGACCAGATGTAGGCGGCGAAGACGGCGGAGCCCGCGGCGTAGTAGCCCGCGAAGGCGACGCCGCCGCCCACGACCCCGAGCCTGGGCAGCGGGCCCCAGCCGAAGATCAGCGCGGGCGAGAGCGGGATCAGCACGACGGCCCCCGCGCAGGTGACGCCGGCAGGAAGCGCCATGTTGCCGGTCCCGCGGATCACCGCCGCCAGCGCGTTGAACAGCCAGATCAGGGTCGCCGCGCCGAACACGACGCCCGCGTAGGCGGTCGCGGCCCTGAGCGAGCCCCCGGTGCCGCCCATCGCGGCGTAGAGCCTCGGCCCCAGCGGCAGGGCGAGGAGGCTGGTGACGACACCCAGTGCGAGGCCGATCGCGGCGGCATGCCAGGCGAGAAGATCTGCCTCCGCCCGCCGGCCCGCGCCCAGGGTGCGGGAGACCGCCGACTGGATGCCGCCGCCCATGCCGCCGGCGGACAGCATCTGGACGAGCATCACCACCGGGAAGACGAGAGCCAGGCCGGCCAAGGCATCGGTTCCGAGTTCCGCGACGAAGTACGTCTCGATCAGGCCGATGGAGGTCTGGACGACCATGACCACGACATTCGGCACGGCCATTCGCGCCAGGGTCGGCACGAGGGGCGCTTCGAGCAGGCGGCGCGTGCGGATGTCCATGGCGGGGGCCTCACAGTCTCGGGGATCGCGGCCGAGCGCCCGCGATGTCGACGGGGCGCGGGACCGACCTTCGGCGCGGTGCAGTCACGCGGGCGTCGACGGCGGGCGCGGTCAGCCGGCGGGCGGCGTCCTCGCCCCGGGCAGATCGAACAGGAGGCAGGTCGTGCTCGCGGTCGCGACGAGGCGGCCGGACGCGTCGCTGAGGCGGCCCTCGGCCACGGCCTGCTGCCGACCGGCGTGAACGACCTGCCCGACCGCAGTCAGCAGCCCGGACCGTTCGGTGGCGGCGCGCAGGAAATTCAGTTTGAACTCCAGCGTCGTGTAGCCGCGTCCCAGCGGCAGGGTCGCGTGCACGGCACAGCCCATGACGCTGTCGAGCAGCGTGGCGAGGGAGCCGCCGTGGACGGAGCCCAGCGGGTTGAAGAGGTACTCCGCGGCCGGCATGCACATCCGGGCCGTGCCGGGATCGACCGACACGAGCTCGATGCCCAGCAGCTGGATCGCGGGCGGCGGCGGGATCTTCCCCGCCATGAGCGCGCGCAGGAAGTCGATCCCCGCGAGGGCTTGTCCCGCCGCGGCGATGGAGCGGGGATCCGCCCATTCCACGATCCTCCGCCGCGAAGGCTCGGGCGATCTCGAAGCCGCGTCGCCGGTCATCGGTGAGCCTTCTCGGAGAGGGGGCGAGCGACGGACCCGCGGCCTCGCGGACGACCCGATCGGGCGATGTCGGTCCGGAGGCCTGGGCGTCGATGTCGAGCGTAATCTATATAAATGCAGATCACAATCTAAAAACACGGAGCGCGGCCCAGCGGGCCCCGACCGAATGCGGTCCTCCCCACGGGGGTATCGGCTGCGGCGACGATGCGGCCCGATTGGCCACCGGCGACCCGATCCCGTCCCAGGCTCCGTCCCGGCCATGACGCGGCCCGAGCGAGGCGCCGCCTCGAACCGGCTCAGCCCGGGATCGTGGAGCGCGCCGCCTCGAGCAGTTCGCCGGCCAGGGCCTCGTCGTCGACACCCCGTGCCAGCACCACCGCCCCCACCATGGTCGACAGCGCGATCAGGGCGCGCTGCCTGCGGCGCTCCCTGGACGCTCTGGGCAGCCTGTCCGCGATGAGGCCGGCGAGCCCCTTGACCCCCTGGGTGAACCGCGACCGCAGGGCGCTCCCGGGCGGCTCGCGCCCGACGTCGTTCACCAGCGCCGCGACGGGGCAGCCTCTCCCCGGCGTCCGGACGTGCGCCAGGGAGAGATAGTTCTCGATGAAGGCGTCGAGGTTCGCCCGGTACTCGGCGCTGATCGCGGCGTCGAACGCCTCCGCGGCGAGGGCCTCCTTGCTGGCGAACTGACCGTAGAAGCCGCCATGGGTCAGGCCGGCGGCCGCCATGATGTCGACGACGCCGATACCGTGCAGGCCGCGCTCCCGGAACAGGGCCGATGCGACCTCGACCACGCGCTGGCGGTTCAGCTTGGCTTGCTCCTGTGAGACCCTCGGCATCGTACCGTCCTCCGCTCCGCCTTCTCACATAGATGCGCGATATCATTTATTGAAGGGACGGCGGCCCGCGCATGCTCGAGGTCCGGCGGATGGCGGCGTCGCGGTCGCGCCGCGGCCGCCGGTCAGGGCTGTCGACCGGCCTGCGCGAGGGGGCGAAGCGCGGGCCGGTCGATGCACCGCGCGCCCGAGACCCGAACGCGCGATCGCGGGATGCCCCGGATGGCGGGGCATCGGTGGGGTGAGGCCGGGTCAGGGCTCGGCCGGCACGGGCACCGATGCGGGGCCGGATGCGCTCGGCGTCGCGCGCGCGTCCCGCGCCACCCGGAACCAGAGGGCGTAGAGCGCCGGCAGGAACAGCAGCGTCAGCAGGGTCCCGACCCCGACGCCGCCGATCAGCACGTAGGCCAGCGCCCCCCAGAACACCGAGTGCGTGAGCGGGATGAAGGCCAGCATCGCGGCGGCGGCCGTCAGGATCACCGGTCGGGCCCGCCGCACCGTCGATTCGACGATGGCCTCGTAATCCGACAGCCCCGCCGCGCGGTCGTGGTGGATCTGATCCACCAGGATCAGCGTGTTGCGCATCAGGATGCCCGACAGCGCGATCAGGCCGAGGATCGCGTTGAAGCCGAAGGGCTGGTGGAAGACGAGCAGCGTCGGGACGGCACCGACGAGGCCGAGCGGCGCGGTCGCGAACACCATGACCATGGTGGTGAACGAGCGGACCTGCAGCATGATGACCGTCAGGGTCACGATCAGCATCAGCGGGAAGACCGTCACCAGCGCCGTCATCGCCTTCTCGCTCTCCTCCACCGAGCCGGCCGTGTCGATCCGGTAGCCGGGCGGCAGCTTCGCCTTCACGGCGGCGAGTTCGGGGACGATCTGCGCGTGAATGTCCGGCGGCTGCTTGCCGTCGATCACGTCGCCCTGCACGCGGATATAGGTCTCGCGGTTGTAGCGCTTGAGCACCGCGTCCTCGTTGCGGCTCTCCAAGTGCGCAACCTGCGAGAGGGGCACCTGCCGCCCGTCCCTCGTGGTCAGCGTCAGGTCGCCGATGTCGCCCAGCGAGCGGCGCTCGGGACCGGGGCTGCGGAGGACGACGTCGACGGAGCGCAGGTTCTCGCGGACCTGGGTCGCCGGCGTCCCGTTGAGGTAGCTCTGCAGCTGCTGGCCGGCCTCCTTCGGCGTCAGGCCGATCAGGCGCAGGCGCTCCTGGTCGAGGGCGAGGTGCAGACTCGGCGTCCTGTCGCCCCAGTCGAGGTGGACGAGGCGCATGTTGGGATTGGCCATCATGACGTCGCGCACCTGCGCGGCAACGCGGCGGATGACGTCGAGGTCGGGTCCGACCACCCGGAAGGCGACGGGGAAGCGCACCGGCGGCCCGAACACGATCTGCAGCACCCGCACCCGCGCCTCGGGGAAGCCGCCCGCGTCGACGAGCTGGCGCACCTTGCCGCGCAGCACGTCGCGGGCGTGGGCGTCGGCGGTCTGGACGACGATCTGCGCGAAGGCGGGGTCCGGCAGCTCCGGATCGAAGGAGAGCACGAAGCGCGGCATGCCCTGGCCGATATAGCTCGTGATCTCGCCCGCCTCGGGGATCGCGCGCACGGCCGCCTCGACCTTCCGCACGCTCGCCTCGGTGGTGGCGAAGGCGGAGCCGGTCGGGAGGGTCACCTCGACGATGAGCTCGGAGCGCTCCGAGTTCGGGAAGAACTGCTTCTCGACCTTGCCCATGCCGGCCGCGGCCGCGGCGAACAGCGCCACGGTGATGCCGGCCGCCAGCCACTTGTGATCGACCGAGAGCCGCACGACCCGGCGCAGGCGCTGATAGTTCCGCGTGGCGTAGATCGCCGCGTGCCCACCTTCCACCTGTCTGATGTCCGGCAGGAGCTTGACGCCGAGATAGGGCGTGAAGGTCACGGCCACGATCCACGAGACGATCAGCGAGAAGGCCACGACCCAGAAGATGTTGCCGGCGTACTCGCCCGCCGTGGAGGCGGCGAAGCCCACCGGCAGGAAGCCCGCGACGGTGACGAGCGTGCCGGTCAGCATGGGCGCGGCGGTGGCGCTCCAGGCATGAGTCGCCGCCGAGACCCGGTCGGCGCCTTCCTCCATGCGCACCACCATCATCTCGATGGCGATGATCGCGTCGTCGACGAGGAGGCCGAGCGAGATGATCAGGGCACCGAGCGTGATGCGGTCGAAGTCGCGGCCGGTGACCATCATGACCACGAACACCGCCGAGAGGGTCAGCGGCACGGCCAGCGCCACCACGACGCCGACCCGGAAGCCTAGGGCCACGAGGCTGACGAAGATCACCACCGAGAGCGCGGTGAAGAACTTCACCATGAACTCGTGGACGGCGTCGTCGATCACCTTCGCCTGGTCGGTGATCTTCGTGAAGGTGATGCCGGTCGGGAGTTCGTGATGGATCGCGACCTCCTCGGCATTGAGCGCCTGGCCCAGGCTGAGGCCGTTGAAGCCCGGCTTCATCACGAGGCCCAGCACCAGGGCCGGCGCGCCGTCGTTGCGGATCGCGAAGACCTTCGGGTCCTCGTAGCCGCGCCTCACCACGGCGATGTCGCCGAGCTTGAGGCTGCGGTCGCCGGCCGCCACCGGGAGATTGCGGAGCGCGTCGAGGCCGTCGATGGCGCCGTCGAGCCGCAGGTACACGCGCGGGCCGTCGGCCTCGACGAAGCCGGCCGGCGTCACGTCGTTCTGGTTGGCGAGCGCCGCCAGGAGCTGCTGGCCGGTGATGCCCAGGGTCGCGAGGCGCTGGTAGGAGACCTCGACGAAGATCTTCTGCGCCTGCTCGCCGAGGATGTTGATCTTCTCGACGCCGGGCACGCGCAGCAGGCGCTGGCGCAGGTCCTCGGCGCGCAGCACGAGATGCCGGTGCGGCAGTCCCTCGGCCTGGAGCGCGTAGAGGGCGAAGTAGACGTCCGAGAACTCGTCGTTGAACAGCGGCCCGAGCACGCCGCGCGGCAGGCTGGAGGCCTGATCGGAGAGCTTCTTGCGCGCCTGGTAGAACTCCGACTGGAGCTTGGCCGGTGGCATCGAGTCCCTGAAGAAGACCTTCATCAGCATCAGGCCGGGGCGAACGGTCGTCTCGACCCGGTCGTAGTAGACGAGTTCCTGGAGACGCTTCTCTAGCGGGTCGGCGACCTGCCGCTGCATCTCGTCGGTGGTCGCGCCGGGCCAGGCGGCCGAGACCGCCATGGTCTTGACCGTGAAGGTCGGGTCCTCGGCGCGCCCGAGCTTCTGGAAGGCGAAGATCCCGGCCGCCGTGACCGCGAGCAGGAGGAACAGCGTGACGGCGCGCTCGCGCACCGCCAGGGCCGAGAGGTTGAAGCCGGAGGCGTTCATCGGCCAGCCTCCGCCATGCTCGCGCTCGCCGGCCGGACCTTCTGCCCGGCCTTGAGCAGATGGGCGCCGAGCGCGACGATCCGGTCGCCGGGGTTCAGACCGGAGGCGATCTCGGCGCTCTCCTCCGACAGGCGCGCGACGGTGACGGGCTGCGCCGCGACGGTCTGGGTCTCGGCGTCGTAGCGCCAGACGGCGGAGCCGCCGCCCTGGTCGAACAGGGCCCCGAGCGGCACGGACACCCAAGTCCTCGCCTGTGCCTGGGCAGGGGTCAGCTGGAGCGTCACGGTCGCCCCGAGGGGCGCGGTCTCGCCGCCGCCCGAGAGGATGTAGCGGGCGCGGTAGGTGCGGGTCGCCGGGTCGGCCGTGGCCGACAGTTCCCGGAGCTTGGCCGGATAGGTGCTCTCCCCCTCGGCGTAGAGGGTCGCCGACGCCGTGCCTCTCGCGCGCTGCCGGCTCCCCTCCGGCACGAACACCTCCGCCTCGCGGGCGCCGTCGCGGGCGAGCTTCACCACCGTCTGCCCCGCGGCGACGACTTGGCCCGGCTCGCTCGGCACCTCCATCACGACGCCGTCGGCATCGGCCTGGAGTTCGGAATAGCCCGCCTGGTTGGCGATCTGGCTCGCCTGCGCCTCGGCGTTGGCGAACTGGGCGATGGCGGCGTCCGCCGCGGCCCTGTTCTGGTCGTAGGTCTGCTTCGAGGTCCAACCGTCGCCGACGAGCTTGCGGCTGCGCTCCTCGTCGGCCCTCGCCTTGATCATCTGCGCGCGGGCCGCCTCGACCGAGGCGCGGGCCGCGTTGAGCGCCAGGGTGAAGTCGGTCCGGTCGAGCCGCATCAGGGGCTGCCCGAGGCGCACGTGGTCGCCCGGGTCGACGAGGCGCTCGAAGATCTTGCCCCCGACCCGGAAGCCGAGATTGCTCTCGGTCCGGGCCCGGATCACGCCGGTGTAGCGCGCGGCGGCCGCCGTGGCGGGCGCGACCGCGACGGTCTGGACCAGCGGCGGCTCCGGCGTGACGGCGGTCTCGGCGGGCGAGCATGCCGCGAGCGCCAAGCCGGCGAACCCGATCACCCATCGCCCATCCATCGCCATAACCCCGTCGCCTAAAAATTATAGTCATCATTTATTATGGCGGCGCGGGGCGGTCAATGGCTCCGGAGGCGTTCGACCCGCTGGCTCGCTTCGGTGACGGCCGAGCGCCTCACGTGACCGGGCGGACGCGCCGCTCTCGGCCGGATGCGTCCGGCAGCCAGATGCCTATGCCGGGCGCTCGAGACATCCTCGGTCGTGGTCGAGGGCCAGCACCGTCCGAAGGTGAGGCCCAAGCTCTCCCCTCCGGCCGCCGGCCCGGCGTGCGTCCTGTCCCCTTGAAGAGGCCGGCCCCCGCCGGCATCTCATGAACATGCCCGATGTCGCGCTCGACGAAGCCAGCCTCACCCGCTTTCTCGACGCCTTTTACGGCCGCGTGCGCGGCGACGCGCTGATCGGACCCGTCTTCGCGGCCGCGATCGCCGACGCGGACTGGCCCCGGCACATGGAGACCGTCCGGGCGTTCTGGTCGTCGGTCCTCTTCAGGTCGGGCCGGTACAAGGGCAATCCGTTCGGGAAGCATCTCGCGCTGGGCCGTCTCCGGCCCGAGCACTTCGCGCGATGGCTCGGCCTGTTCGAGGAAACAGCCTCCGCCCACTTCGCGTCCGAACCTGCCGCCCTCCTGATCGCGCGCGCCCACCGCATCGGCGACAGTCTGAAGGCCGGCCTGTTCTTCCGGCCGGACGTGTCGCCCGTGCGCGATGCAGGATCGGCCGCGCCGTGACCCTCGGAACGGCTCAGGCGTAGGACGCGCAGGGAGCCCTGGACTGGCAGGCGGCCCGGGATTCCGGAGGTCTCGGAGCGCGGCCAGCCTCGTGCGCGCGCGACGGCAGCGGATCGGCCACAGCACGATCGCCACGTTGACGGCGTTCCAGGCCGACCCGTTGACGAACGCCGCACGGTAGGAGCCGGTGGCGTCGAAGATCACTCCCGTGAGCCAGCCGCCCAGCGCCATGGCGGCGAGCGTCGCCATCAGTACCGCACCGATCCGCGCCCCGGCCTCCTCGGCCGCGAGGTCCTCGCGCACGATGATCGCGTAGGCCGGCACGATGCCGCCCTGGAACAGGCCGAACAGGGCCGAGATCACGTAGAGCGAGGTCAGGTCGTCGAACGCGGGATAGAGCGCGAGTGCCGCCGCCTGCAGCAGCGCATCGGCCAGCAGCGTCGCGAGGCCGCCGACGGCGAAGCCGAGCATCGTGAGGGTAGAGGGCAGTGCGGCCGCCCGATCAACCCCGAACTCGGCCTGCACCGCGGACAGCACGACGACGACCGACCACATGCCGACGCCCCCGACCGTGCCGGGCGCCGTCGCCGCGGCGAGCCGACGCCAGGCGCGGCCAGAGTCAGCGATCCCGTCCTCAGCCATTCCGGCGCAGATCTGACTCCGCCCGTGCGGCGTCTTTCACACGAGAGCGCCGTCGCCGGCACCGCGCCCGATCGTCGGGACGGTCCTCAGACAATCCTGTCGCCCGGCGGCCGATGCGGCCCGCCGGTGGATTGCGCCGTCGCCTGCGGGGCGGACGCCGGCAACGGGTCGCGAGCAACGCCGCGCCCTGCCGGACTGATCAGGTCCCGACCTGAATGCCGCGGGGCGGCCGCTCCGCTCGGAGGAGCAGGCCCGCGACAGTCTCGATCCCGCCGGTAAGCGCTCGACCGGCCCTGCCGCGGCGCGGGATCGGTGATAGACGGGCAGCCCGGCGCGCCGCCCGCCAGCGGCACGGGCCCGGGTTGGGGCTACCATCTGTCAGCCAATTTCGGGCATCGATGGCGGCCACCCACCGATCACTGCGTACGAGAGGGCTGACGCCACGATGCGAACGATCGTTTATGCCGATGGCGGATGCGACCCGAACCCCGGGCCGGGGGGGTGGGGCGTCGTCATCGCGGCCCCGGACGGCACAGTGGAGCTGTGCGGTGGAGAGCCCGGCACCACGACCAACAACCGGATGGAGCTGACCGCCGCGATCAAGGGCCTCGAGCATTTTCCCGCCGGGGCCGCGATCGAGATGCGGTGCGACAGCCAGTACGTCGTCAAATCCGTGACCGAGTGGATGCGCGGCTGGAAGGCGAGGGGCTGGCGCTCGACCACGGGTGACGTGAAGAACGTCGATCTCATGAAGCGCCTCGACGAATTGAACGCGGCGCGCGACGTGAAGTGGACCTGGGTCCGGGGACATGCCGGCGACCGTCTCAACGAGCGCGCCGACGCGCTCGTCCACCGGGGCCGCCGCGAAGCGAAGCTCGGCAAGCTCGAGTCGCGGACCAGTGCCGCCCCCGTCACGGCCCCGACCGCCGCACCGACCCCGGCGAGCCGGGGCGCCGACCTGCGCGTCGATCTCGCGCTCGGTCTTCAGGTCGCTCGGGCCGCGAAGGCGGCGGGCGTCACCCCCGACGCCCTGGTCGACGATGCGATCCGCTTCTACCTCGAGATCGGTCCGAGCGAGGTCGCACGCCTGCGATCGGGCCGGACGTAGCGGTCGGGGCCGGACGGGGCGACACCCGGTCGCCGCTTCGATCCGAACTGTGCTGCCTGCGCCCGCCGCTCGAACAGCAGCCGGCCGGCTCACGGGACAGTCACGGGGGGCGACGCGGTCTCCCCGAAGGCCTGCTCCAGTCTGATCGTTGCCTGCCCGTTTCGGGCGGCCGTTCGTGGAAGCGGGCACCGTCTCCGCGCCCGCTTCCGGCCCGCGAATCTTGAGCCGCAAAATTATATACAATAGACGGCCTCGTTCCCATCTCGCCCATCGAACGGCGAGTTGCGCGCGCGGGCCGCGGATGCAACCGCTCTTCTCGATAGACAGTCTTCATCTTCGGAACGCGTTCCGTCGATGGCGGGAGATGGTCTGCGAGCGGCCGGTACCGGCCGAATTGCGGACCTTCCGCGACGCTCGGTTCCAGGGTCGTCTGGAGATGTGTCGAGCATCGGCCAACTGCCGATCTCGCACTTCTCCCACACGGCGGTGCCAACCGAGGCGACGGCCGACGCGGTCCGGCGCAAGGGCCCGCACGACCGCGTCTACGCGGTCATGAAGTTCTCCGGCCGAGACACTGTCCAGCAAGGCGACCGGGAGGCGGCGAGCCGGACGGGCGACTTCGTGGTCCTCGATGCGCGCCCGAGCGTCATCCAGACGGAGACGGGCGGCGCCCTGGTCCTCGACCTTCCGCGCGAGCGTTTCGAGGCCGTGCTGGTCCGTCCCGGCTGTTCAGTGTCCTCACGGTCGGAGCGGTCCTCGCCTCCACGATCCTGGCGAACACACACCTCCGGGACCTGATCCGGGTGAGCGATCGACTCAGCCCCGACGCGGCCACGCGCACGGCGTCGATCGGGATTGACGGGATCGCCGCGTAACGGCGGCCGGCGTCCGGCTGTTCGTTCGACCCGCACCGCCGGCCCGCCTCCGGCAGGCGTGCGGGGACGGGGACGCGGCCTTGGCGCCCTCTCACGGCTCCGGAGACGGACCTTCGATCGGACGCCGATCGATATGTCTTTGCTAGATCTGGCGGCAGCCAGATATTGACCGCGGCATGAGTGTCGATAATTAATGAAATGTCTCGGATCTGAAACTGCTTACGCCATAGCGACCACCTTGTTGGATCGGAGCGCTCCGGTGCCTCGGATTGTAGATGTTTGCATCGGCAGGACGTCCTCGAAGAAGACTTATAGACAGCTGTCCATCCTTTCAGGAACCGGTGCTCTATGAAAATCGTTCGCGCGATCGCGGTCTTCATCCAGAAAGTCGTTCACAGGATCCTGCAGTGGCCATCTAAGGCGATTCACCAAATCTATTCCATTAGACTTATTAAGACGAGAAGAGAAGACGGCAGGGCTAGCCTCGTGCGAGCCCACGCTTCCAACCTCTCGGAATTGCGAGACGACGTGAGATTGCTTGGGCAGGCTCTGGTGGAGGACGGCTTCTGCGTGGCGGATGCCGGGATGTTCGAGTCGTTCGGAAGCGTGAAGTTTCAGGCTGCCGCGAATGAGATTTACGATTGCATGGAGGAACATTACCTCAGGACCGGTCGGAACATCGACACCATAAAATTGCTCGACCTGTATCCTTCTCTCTTGGATCAGTTCAAGATCGTCTTTCGAGCCGGTCTCGACATCGGGGTTCTGGAAATTGTCGAGCAGTATCTGAGGCTTCCCGCGGCCTACGGGGGCGTTGATATATTCTTTACTGTAGCCGACGGGTCGGAGAGAGGTGCGAGAACTTGGCACAGGGATAGCGAGGACAATCCCATGGTGAAAGTTGCCGTCTATCTCAATGACGTCGATGACAGTGGCGGGCCACTGGAAATCCTTCATCTACAGCATCTTGCCCCTATGTCGCGGACATTTCGCGGGTTCAGGCATCAAAAACTTGTAAATCTCCAGAAAGAAGGCAAAATTGATTTCGATGTCACATCATTTACCGGACCGAAAGGGACCGTAGTACTTTGCGATACCTTCAGATATTTCCACAGGGGCAAGCCAGCGACAGGGAGGAATCGAAGGGCGCTCTTCTTTAATTATTACGCCAACAAGCCCCTGACCCCTTATTTCTGCCCAAACCCACCCTTCTCATCCGATAAAATGGAAGCTCTGGTTTCGGATCTGTCCGCGAAGCAGAGGGACGCGGCTCTGTGGCGCGAGAGGCTGACAGGCATCGACAAACTGGTCACGAAAAGACGACCGTATCTGAATGTGTAGATTGTCGCGCGGGCAGCAAGGCGTCCGTAGCTATCGCGCGGAGCTTCGAGGAACTGTGATCCCGCTCGTGATTTGCCGGATGTGCGACGAAGGACCGTAATGCAAGAATCCTCGATGGCCGCCTGCGTGACCGGGATGGGTCGGGCACCGAATGGCCGCTCCGGGTCGTGTTTCCTCCGACCTCTGCCGCCGCGCAACGCGGCAGAAGCGGTCATCGCGGTGGCGCCGTAGCGTTCGAGCCGCGATGCTGTGCCAGGCGACGGCGGGCCCTGCACGCCGGAGTCTGGTCCGCGTAGCAACCTCGATGACGTAGCTGCCCCGCCCCTATCGTAGAACGTCCAGGCCCCCTGAGACGCGCGCGGCTCGGGCACCGCCCAGCCATCGGCCCAGCCATCGACTCTGAGGCGGGCGTTCAGCGCGTCGACCTGTTCCCGGCTGTCCGCGATGAAGCCGATGTGGTGCACTTCAGAATCCTCGGGATAGGCGAACGCGCCGCGATTCCGGGTAAAGTCGTTGAGAACCAGGACCATGTCGTGATCGTCGTGCAGGACGGCGAGCACCGTCCCGCGCATGACGGAGCAGAAGGCCAAAATAGGTGGCGAACATCGCCCGATCGGCGGGCCCGTTCAGGCCGGTCAGACCGATGTGATCGAGCGTCACGGAACGTACCTTCCCTGTCGACCGGAAAGGACGCGCTGGTAGTCGGCCGCTGACGGCGGCCGCCATGCACGAGCGATAGGCCCCCCGGACTACCGACCGGGCTGCGGCTTCTACACGTCCGCGTCCGAGCTCGGCAGCACGCCGCAGCCCGTCAACGGGGCACGCTCGGACGGCGCGTGAGCGTTCCGCGACCTCCGGGGCGCGGCCGGCCTACTCGCAGACCTCGACCTGCCGGACGTGCTCGTACCCGTACGGGTCGATGTACGCGCGTCGCTCGACGTGGCAGGCGCCATAGGGGTCGGGCGCGGCGTAGACGGGGCGACCCGGGTAGGGCCCGTTGCTGGCCGACGCGATGGCGCTGCCGGCCACGACGCCGCCGAGGATGCCCAGCGCCACGGCCCCGCCGACGCCGAGGCCGCGCGCCTGAGCGGCCGGCGGGGTGGCACAGAGTGCCAGAGCGACCAGGGCAGCCGCACCGCCGGTTCGCAGAAACGATTGACGCATGGTGTCCTCCCATCTCCTCGTTGAGGCCACCGTGAGCCCGTAACCGCCGGTTCTCGGTGCTGATCGGCACGCCGCGTTCAGCGCACACCCTACTCGATGCGGGCCGGCGCCCGACAACTCCCCGAGCGCCTTCCGGAGCGGCGGGCGCCAGCACCGCCGCCGCTGATCCGGATCAGCGGCGCTTCTGGGCGCCGCCGGTAGCTCCCGCGTCCGGGGCGCTTCTCCGTGTCGGGGCCGGGCGCCGCGGCGATCGACCGATCGACAGACCGACGGGAGCGCGCCAGCTACAGCAGCGCCGTCGGGCGCAGCCGCAACGGTCCCTGTCGGCCCGGGGCGCGCCGTTCAGTCAACGTCGAGAGGGACATCCGGAATGGGAAGCGAAGCGCGACACCCGCAATCGCGAGCCGCGTTGGCCGTGTTCGTCGCCGCCGGCATCGCCTTGGCGGGCGCCGGTACGATCGGCTGGCGCTGGTACAGCTACGTCACGGCCGGCGCCTCGCCCTACGACGAGGTCGGCATCGAGGTGAACCGCCGCCTGCCGGAGCCGCTCCGTGCGTGGGGCTGCCAGCGCATCAAGGAGCGCTTCCCCCGCGCCGTGCCACCCTACGGTTGCCAGCCTGGACAGGTCTGAGGGCTGCTGGGCCGCCGGGCGATTCCGCCCCGCCGTCGATCCTATTCAGGGCTGTGGAGCAACCCGGACCGGACGCACGGCCTTCGGAAGCGCGCCGCGCTCGTGAACAAGGCCGCCATGCGCGGTCTCTGCACTCGTCGTCGGTTTGTGCCTGGCCTCCATGCCGCTCGGCGCGGCACGGGCACAACCGGCTCCGAAGCCTGCGCCCGCGGCGGCGCCGGATCCGACCCTGCTGAAGGTTGCCCGGGAGACCGTCGCGCAGATGCGGGGCGACCGAACCGCGACGCACGGCTCAATGGCGGCCCCGGTGATCGGCATGATGCAGCAGATCGGGATCGAGGTGCCCGACAAAGTCCAGGTGCTGGTGCAGGAGGTCGTCATGCCGACGCCGACGGCGCACTACGACGAGCTGCTCGCCATCCAGGCGCGCGGTTTCGCCACCGTACTGAACAAGGACGAGTTGCAGGCCATCGCGGCCTTCCACGCGCCGCCCGCCGGGAAACGCCTCGCGGCAGTCCAGCCGCCACTTGCTCGGATTCAGCGCGCGGGCATGCAGCAATGGATGCAGTCCGTGATGCCGGCGATGCAGGGCAAGCCGACGACGGCCATCCAGGCCCACGGCTGGCCGCCGGGCAAACCGGCGAAGCTGCGTTAAACAGGTGCGAGCCGCGATGCGGTCGAAGCAGATCGTCGACCGGCTTCGACCGCGCTGCCATGCCAGACACCGTGCCAGACGCCACGCGGGGCGCTCGGGCCGTTCGGCGAGTCTCGAAGGGTCAGCCGATGGCCCAGAACAGCGGCAGCGCGCCCGCGAGGAACAGGGCCGAGGAGACGAGCACGGCGAGGGGCTCGCGGTGATGCAGGACGAAGGCGTGAGGGCTGGCGAACATGGCAAGGCCGGATCGGGAAAGAGGTCAGCACGCTCGCGCCTGAACCTTGACGGATCGAGGGCGCTTCGCGCTGTCCACAGGTGATGGCCGACCTCTGTCGCTGCCGCGCCACATCCTTTTGGATGTGCTCGGGCGCACTTCGCGAACGGTGTTTCTGGCATACCAAATTCACCAGGCCGTCTTTCCCCCCTCGGCGGCCCGATCCAGCGGCGCAGTGACCCTACGGGTTGCTGCGCCGTTGTCGTTGTGGATCCGGCCCGGCGCGACCGCCCCGTTCGTATCGGTCCCGCGCCGAGGCTTCTCGGCGGTGCGCGGGCCGGGGGAAGCGAGATCCACGATGGACCCCGATCGGGGCCCTCGACGCAGCGAGGCCGCGCATCGGAACGGCGGTCGCGCCGTCAGGACGCGATGCGCCGCGCGGCCGGCGCGTCGTCCCTGGTCGTCTGCGCGGAGGGTGTCCAGAGGATCGACCGGTCGACCGCGCGGATGTCGCGATGGCCGCACAGGGCCATCGTCGTGTCGAGTTCCGTACGGATGATCTCCAGGGAGCGGGCGACGCCCGCCTGACCGTAGGCGCCGAGCCCGTAGAGGAAGGCGCGGCCGATGAACACGCCCTTCGCACCCAGGGCGACGGCTTTCAGGACGTCCTGGCCCGAGCGGATCCCGCCGTCCATCAGGACCTCGATGCGCGGGCCGACCGCGTCCGCGATTCCGGGAAGCGCGGCGATGGACGAGGGGGCGCCGTCGAGCTGCCTCCCGCCATGGTTCGAGACGATGAGCGCATCGGCCCCGGTCGCGGCCGCCTTCTCGGCATCCTCCACGTCCAGGATGCCCTTCAGGATCAGAGGGCCCTGCCACCGGTCGCGGATCCGCCGCACGTCGTCCCAGTCCAGGCGCGGGTCGAACTGGTCCGCCGTCCAGGCCGAGATTGAGCGGGTATCGCGCACGCCGTCCACGTGCCCCACGATGTTGCGGAACGTCCGGCGCTGCGTGCGCAGCATGGACCAGCACCAGCGCGGCTTGGTCAGGAGATCGAGGGCGGTGCCCGGCGTCAGCCTCGGCGGGGCCGACAGGCCGTTTCGGATATCCTTGTGGCGCTGCCCGAGGATCTGGAGGTCCAGCGTCAGGACCAGGGCCGAGCAGCCCGCCGCCTTCGCGCGGTCGATGAGGCGGTCGTTGAAGCTGCGGTCGCGCATGACGTACAGCTGAAACCAGAACGGCTTGCTCACGGTCTCCGCGACATCCTCGATGCTGCAGATGCTCATCGTCGACAGCGTGAACGGCACCCCCGCCGCCTCCGCCGCCCGCGCGGCCAGGATCTCGCCGTCGGCGTGCTGCATGCCCGTGAGGCCCGTCGGCGCCAGGGCGACGGGCATCGCGACGGCCTGGCCGGCCATCGTCGTGGCGAGGGAGCGGTCGGTCATGTCGACCGCGACGCGCTGGCGGAGCTTGATGCCGGCGAAATCGGCCTCGTTCGCGCGGTAGGTCGACTCCGTCCACGAACCGGAATCGCAGTAATCGTAGAACATCCGCGGCACGCGCCGCTTCGCGACCCGCCGCAGGTCCTCGACCGTCGTGATGATGGGCGCCATGGGAGGTTCGGCCTCGCGACTGGATGACGGGACCGGTCGCGGGACAGGCGGGCTCGCGCCCGCTCGTACGCCGCACGCGTTTCAGGTCGCGATGCCCCGTGCTGGACGCTCAACGGTGCAACGGTTCGCCGGAAAACGGAAGCGCGTCGTCGCGGAATGCACCGTCCCGGCGGGATGCACGGCCTGCTCAACGGCCGCGAACGGTCCGTCGCGGGAGACCGCCGGTCGCGAGGCCGGTCGCGTCCGGCTTCCCGCGCGCGGACGCCGGTCCTATCGCGCCTGTGGCGCCCGTCCGCGCCGCAGAAGAGCCCGAAGTTTACGAATAAAAGTACACATTTCGGATCGCGTCTATCCGGACCTTCCCGTTCCGGCCGCGCATCAGGACAGATGGCACGCGATCGGTGTCTCGCCGCGACCGCAGTTCGCTTCGCCGCACCGCAGCGAAATCGGTCAAGTGACGATCCGAGAACTTCTTCTCATCGAATCTGACCGGCGAGGGCTTGCAGGATAGACATCGGCGCGCGGAATAGGGACCATCGTCGCCAACGCCGGGCCTGAGCATCGGCGGTGGGACGGATACGCCAATGAGGACGACGCGCCGCGTTTTCTTGACGGGTGCCGCATCCGCAGTCGCGAGCGGTCTGGCGCCGGGGGTGATCCGCTCGGCCTGTGCTCAGGGCGCCGGGTCGACAGTCCGGATCGGCATGGTGCTCCCGGTGACGGGGCCCGGCGCGGATGCCGGCCGCTACGCGCTCGCCGGGGCCAAGATCGCTCTGGAGGCGGTCAACAAAGCCGGAGGGGTGCTCGGCAAGCCCCTGGAGATCGTCACCGAGGACGACCAGACCACCAATCCCGGCGCGGTCTTCGCCTTCTCGAAACTGGCGTCGCAGAGCGACCTCGTCGGCTTCCTCGGTTCGATCCGCTCGACCCAGAACCACGCCATGGCGCCCGACATCCTGAAGACGGGGAAACCTGTCTGTTTCGGCGGCACCGACCCGGTTCTGACGCAGCTCGGCAATCCCTGGCTGTTCCGCTTCCGCCCCAACGACAGCTTCTCGGCCCGGGTGATCGCCGAGCACGGCGTCAACGGGCTGGGCAAGAAGAAGTGGGCGATCATCCACTCCACCGACGCTTTCGGCACCAGCGGGGCCAAGGCGCTGACCGAGAGCCTCGCCAAGGGCGGCGCCACGGTCGCCCTCGACCAGGGCTACACCAACCAGAGCCAGGACTTCACGCCGGTCGTGCTGGCGATCCGGCAGTCGGGCGCCGACGTGATCGGCTCGTACTTCACCTTCGAGAACGACATCGGGATCTTCGCGCGGCAGCTGCGCCAACTCGGCGTCACCGCGCCCTGGGTCGGCTCGCCCTCGATCACCAACGTGACCGCCCTAAAGCTCGCCGGGCCGTCGCTCTACGGCACCTACGGCGTGGCCGACTACGCCGAGGAATCGAGCGACGCCGCCCGGGCCTTCGGCAAGGCCTACCGGGCCGCGATGAAGGTCGCCCCCGACAACCAGTCGTCCTGGACCTTCGACGCGGTCACGGTGCTGGCCAAGGCGATCAACACGGCGGGCAAGACCGACCCGCAGGCGGTCCGCGAGGCCATCCTGGCGGTGCGCGGCCACGAGGGGGCCGAGGGAAGCTACAACTTCGACAAGAACGGCGACGGCCTGCACGGCTACAACGTCGTGCGCAACGACAAGGGCAACATCGTCTTCGACCGGCGGATCGACTTCTACCAGGGCTGAGGCCCGCGTGCAGGACGGAGGCTCAGAGCCGTGAACGATCACCGCAGCGCGGTCCATGTCGGTCGCGGGCCGACGCCTGCGGCGAACGCACCGCGCCATCTCTCCCGCACGGGGGAGGGGGCCTGCGCCTCCTCCGGCGACGTCGCTGCCGCAAGCCGTGTTTCCCAGGAGACGTTGCGCGTGCGGACCGCATGGACCTGATCCTGCAACTCCTCTTCACCGGGATCGGCATCGGCTCCGTCTACGCCCTGGTGGCGCTCGGCTTCGTGCTGATCTTCCGCGCCACCAACGTGGTGAACTTCGCGCAGGGCGAGTTCTCGATGGTGGCGGCCTTCCTGATGGTGGTCTTCGCCGTCGACCTCCAGTGGCCCTACTGGCTCTCCCTCCTCCTGACCCTCGGCGGGATGGCGCTGCTCGGCGCCCTGTTCAATCTCGGCGTCTACTACCCGCTGCGCCACCGCAGCTACCTGCCGGTGATCATCTCGACCATCGGCGCCTCGATCTTCCTGGCGAACACGACGCTCGCCCTCTACGGGCCGCAACCGCAGGTGCTCCCGCCCGTCTTCGAGACCCAGGGCTTCCTGCTCGGGCCGGTCTTCCTCGACAGCCAGTACCTGCTGATCATCGCGGTGACGGCGGCCCTGGTCGCGTTCCAGTACTGGTTCTTCGAGCACACACTGGTCGGCAAGAAGCTGCAGGCGACGTCCCAGGACAAGGAGATGGCCGCTCTCCTCGGCATCCCGGTGGCCGGGATGATCATGCTGACCTTCGTGTACAGCGCGGTGCTCGGCGGCATCGCCGGCATCCTGGTGGCGCCGGTGCTGTTCGTGTCGATCCAGATGGGGGCCACGATCGCCCTCAAGGCCTTCGCGGCGACGATCATCGGCGGCTTCGGCGACGTCACCGGGGCGATCATCGGCGGCCTCGCGCTCGGCATCATCGAGACCTTCGGGGCTGCCTACATCTCGGTCCCCTACAAGGACGCCTTCGCGTTCCTGGTGCTGGTGGTCTTCCTGGTCGTGCGCCCGCAGGGCCTGTTCGGCGAGCGCGTGGCGGAGAAGGCATGAGCGGTCGACCCTCCACCGGCGCCGGCCCGGCCGCGGCGAAGCCAGCGCCCGCGCCGCGCCGGCTGCCCCTGGGCAGCCTCGCCTACGCGGTCCTGGCCGCCGCCCTGGTGACGCTGGCCGCGACGACGCCGCTCAGCGGCTACGCCCTCAACATCCTGATGCAGGCGGCGACCTACGCCATCGCGGTGATCGGGCTCACCGTGGTGCTCGGCCTGTGCGGGCAGATCAACTTGGCCCAGGCCGCCTTCTTCGGGATCGGTGCCTACGCTGTCGGGCTCGGCACGGTCGACGGCGGCCTCAACTTCTGGATCTGCCTGATCACCGGCCTCGGTCTCGCGGTTGTGCTGGGCGCCGCGCTCGGCGCCTCCACGCTGCGGCTCGGCGGCCACTACCTCGCCATGGTGACGATCTCGTTCCAGCAGATCCTGACGCTCGTGCTGACCAACTGGATCCCGGTCACGCACGGGCCGGACGGCGTGCCGAACATCCGCCGCCCGGCCCTGTTCGCGGACGGGCAGAGCTACCTCGCCCTGTGCGTGCTGGTGCTGGCCGTCGTCGGCTGGCTCGTCTGGCACATGCCGCGGACCCGGCTCGGGCGCGCCATGCGGGCGGTGCGCGACAACGAGCTCGCGGCGGGCGTGTCGGGCATCGACATCTACCGCACCAAGGTCGCGGCCTTCGCCCTCGGGGCGCTGCTGGCGGGGCTCGGCGGCGGGCTGTTCGCCGGCAGCTTCACCTATATCAGCCCGGACCAGTTCTCCTTCGCCGAGTCGATCGTCTTCCTGACAATGGCGCTGCTCGGCGGCGTCGGCTCGCCTGTGGGCGCCGTGATCGGCACCGCCCTGCTGATCCTGATCCCGGAATGGCTCCGCTTCCTCAAGGAGATCCCCGGGCTCTACCTCGCGATCTACGGGCTCGCGGTGATCCTGATCGTGGTGTTCATGCCTGATGGGATCTGGGGCTTCCTCGGCGACCAAGTCCGGCGCCTGCGCCGGGCCCGCCCGGCCCCGCCGCCCGCCGCCGAGCTGACCCTGAGCCAGGGCGGGGCCTCCACGGCGCCGATGCTGGAGGTGTCGGACCTGTCCAAGCACTTCGGCGGCCTCAAGGCCGTGGACGCGGTGAGCTTCACGGTGGCGCGGGGCGGCATCCACGCGCTGATCGGCCCGAACGGCTCCGGCAAGACCACGACGCTGAACGTCCTGTCGGGCCTCTACAGCCCCACGGGCGGCACCGTGCGGCTGGCCGGGCAGGACGTCACGCGCCTGTCCCCGCACCGGCGGGCGGCGGCCGGAATCGGGCGCACCTTCCAGAACATCCGCCTGTTCCGCTCGATGAGCGCCCTGGAGAACGTCATCATCGGCGCCGAGCGCCCCGACAACCCCTCGGGCGCGCGCGACCGGGCGGGCCTGGAGACCCGCGCCCGGGCGGCGCTCGCCTTCGTGGGGCTGGAGGGGCGGGCGCTGGAGCCGATCTCCGGCTTCTCGTACGGCCACCAGCGCCTGATCGAGATCGCGCGGGCGCTGGCCGGCAACCCCGTGCTCCTGCTCCTCGACGAGCCGGCCGCCGGGCTCAATTCCAGCGAGAAGAACGCCCTGACGGTGCTCCTGCGCCGGATGGCCGCCAAGGGCCTGACCATCCTGATCATCGACCACGACATGACGCTGGTGAGCGACGTGGCGAGCCACATCACCGTGCTGAACTTCGGCCGCCGCATCGCCGACGGCGTCACGGCGACCGTGCTGCGCGAGCCGGCGGTGATCCAGGCCTATCTGGGCGAGGACACCGCCGCCGGTCCGGCGGCGAGCCTCAAGACCGACCTCGCTCCGGCGTGACCCCCGCGATGACGACGCCCGCCACGCCCCTGCTCGAGATCCGCGATCTCGTCGTCCGGTACGGGGAGATCGAGGCCGTGCGCGGCCTGTCCTTCTCAGTCGGCGCCGGGGAGGTGGTGACGCTGCTGGGTTCCAACGGCGCCGGCAAGTCGACGACCCTCAAGGCAATCTCCGGGCTGGTGCGGCCCGCCGCCGGCACGATCCTGCTGGAGGAGCGGCCGCTGGAGGGCCTGAAGCCCGAGACGATCGTGCGGCTCGGCGTCGCCCACGTCCCGGAAGGACGCCGGGTCTTCCCGGGGCTCACGGTGCGCGAGAACATCATGCTCGGGGCGTCCAACCGCTCCGGCCTCGGCAAGCGGGCGTTGCGCGACGAGGTCGAGGCGATGTTCGACCTCTTCCCGGACATCCGCCGGTTCGGCGACGCCCTGGGCTGGACGCTGTCGGGCGGCCAGCTCCAGATGGTGGCCCTCGCGCGCGGCCTGATGGCCAAGCCGCGGATCCTGCTGCTGGATGAGCCCTCCCTCGGACTGGCCCCGGTGATCGTCCAGGCGGTGTTCGCGATCATCGCCGAGGTGCGCCGCCGCGGGACCACCGTGCTGCTGGTGGAGCAGAATGCCCGGATGGGGCTCTCGGTCGCCGATCGCGGCTACGTGCTGGAGACGGGCCGCCTCGTCCTGCAGGGCGCGCCCGACGCGTTGTGGGCCAACGACGAGATCCGGTCGGCATATCTCGGCGGGCGGACGAGGCCCGAACTCGCGGTCTGACCGGACCGTGCCCCGGCGGCGGCCGCACTGCGCGCTGGACGGATGCGATGCCCGGCGCGGATCGTGCGACCGTCGCCGGACGGATCGGTGCCTTCGGCGGAGCGGTCCTGCAGACGTTGGGAGGCGCGTCCCGGCATCGTCGCCGATCTGCACGGCAAGGCCGCGCTGATCATCCGTGCCGTGACGAACCTCTGCTTCCGGACCTGCCAGCGACATCGCCGGCCGTTCCGTCATGATCGTCGGGACCTCAGACCGCCGACGGTCCGGCGGCCCCGGCCAGGGGAGCCTATGCGCCCTGCGTGGCGGGAGCGCGCGGGGGCAACACCCAGCCCGGCCTGATGAAGTGGCAGGTATATCCGTCGGGACGCCGTTCCAGGTAGTCCTGATGCTCCGGCTCGGCCTCCCAGAACGGGCCGGCGGGCGACACTTCGGTCACGACCTTGCCGGGCCACAGGCCGGAGGCGTCGACGTCGGCGACGGTCTCTTCGGCCACGCGGCGCTGACCGTCGTCGGTGTAGAAGATGGCCGACCGATAGCTGAGGCCCCGGTCGTTGCCCTGGCGGTTCGGCGTCGTCGGGTCGTGGATCTGGAAGAAGAACTCCAGCATGCGCCGGAAGCTCGTCCGATCCGGGTCGTAGATGATCTCGATGGCCTCGGCGTGGGTGCCGTGGTTGCGGTAGGTCGCGTTGGGCACGTCGCCGCCCGTGTAGCCGACGCGGGTCGATATCACGCCCTCCTGCCGCCGGATGAGGTCCTGCATGCCCCAGAAGCAACCACCGGCTAGCACCGCCCTCTCGGTTCTCATCGTAGCTCCTCCTGAGCCGTTCCACTGACAGCGCAGATATAGGGATCCCTCGGCCGCCGCGTTCTGCGACGTCGTCACCTGCCGTCGCGATCGCGGCAGCGAGCGCCGCGGGCATCGTCAGGGGACTGAGCGCGAGACGTCCGCGGCGAAGCGAACGTCTCCGGAGCGGCCTCTCAGCTCCGCACGAGCGGCTTGCTGGCCTTGAAGTTCTTCCGCGCCGGCTCGGCCTTGCGGGGATCCGGCTTGTCGGCGAGGAGGCGCTTCACGCGCTCGTTGAAGTCCTCAGGCGTGACGCCCTGGGCTTTGCCGGTCTTGAGTTCGCGTGCCATCTCGGCCTCCGCTTCGTGGCCCAGAGCACGGGATTGCGCGGAGGGATCAGACGCATATGGGAACTCGTCGGCCGCGGCGCCACCGACTTCGGGCCAGGATAGCCGTCCGCACGCGATGGACCCGCGGGCCGAGATGGGATAGGGTCGCTGCGAGGTTGATGACCGGTTCGTAATAACGCTTCAGGACCCGGGGGCGGTACCCGGCGCCTCCACCAGAAGCATCCTGCCCCGGATACCGCGCGGGGACGAGGGCGAGCGTCCGGCGTTGCGGATCGCGCGCTGCCAGGGTGCTTCTGCTGGGGGTGAAACAGGTTCGACTGGGCGGTAAAGGGATCGCGAGTTCTGTCCTGCCTCGGCAGGGTAAGATGCGGCTTTCGGTAAGGACTCGACCGGTTCGGCGCGGGCAACCCCCGTTCCGAGCACCTGACCAAAACTCTAAATGCCAACGACAACGTCGGCATGGAGATGCGCCTCGCGGCGTAATCTTCCGGGGCGTGGGTACGCCTAGCAACAGAACCCGAGGCTTCGGCCTCGGGACCCGCCTTTATCGTCTGCCAGGTTCAGGGTTGCGGCTGGGCAGATCGGAGCGTTGCTTGAACGAGCCCGAACAGGGCAGTGCAGAGGCCGTCTACATCTCGGCCCTGGTCGGCGAGATGATGCGGCGCGTTCTGGAGGACGCTCTCGCCGAACTCGCGAGAACCCGCGGCGCTGCCTTTCTGGAGATCTTCGTGTCGCGCGAGCTGGCCCGCTGCGCCGACCTGTTCCGTGGCCGGCCCGGCGATACGCCCGAGACGACGGACATGTTGCGGGCTTGGTTCGCCATGGAGGGTGGCGAAGCGCTGCGAGCCGTGGTCGATCGTGCCAGCGTCGAAGCGGCGCGTGATTGAGGCGCTCCAGAGATGGGACCGCCGCCGACCTTGTCGACGATCATCGCACGGCGGCCCTTCTCGGAGCGCTGCGCACGGACTTTTCGGGCAAGTCTCGTCTCACGATCGTTCGGACCGTGATGGCGACAGTCGATGACGGCATCTTGAGCCACAGAACCCCGGATTCTCTCTGGCTCGGTCGGCGGCCGGGGCGACCGGAATTGCCGCGGCGATGAGCTCGCGCAGCTCTGCCCTGGGGTCTTCCTGCGGCCGGCCGAGCGCGGAAGGGCCGCCGTCATCCGCGATGCGGCAATCGCCGCACCCTTGCCTCGCGACACGTCGATCCGACTTCGTGACCAGGGCGCGTTCGAGCGCATCGCCGTGGAACGGCCAAGTGACCTACAGATCTGTCGCCGAGAAGTTGGCGCTCGCGCTCATCACGAGCTTGCCCGCTTCGTCGTAGGCTCGGGCGGTGAACGCGTTCACCTCGGTGCGATACCCCTCATCGCGCAGGATGTCGGTCAGCAACCGGCGAAGGGTATCTCGCAGCGCGTCCCGACCGGACAGGTGTACCCCTTCGTCGTCCCTGACCGTGATGCGATCGGATGTGACGATGAAGTATCTCGGCATCGGGCTCTCCGCCGACTGACGTAGCAGCGCCCATCACGCGGCCACCGGGGCCCGGTCGTTCTGCCCGCCATCGTCGACGCTCGCACAGCGGCGGCCCCTGGGCACTCACCTGGATCAGTCGCTGCGGTGCGGGGTGACCGGCGGTGCGGAACAGGATCGACCTCGGAAGCCGTGCCCACGATGCGCAGCGCGCTCTGGACCTGCTCCGCCGCCGCGTCCCACCTCAGACCGGTGCGGGCCGCTGTGGCGTGTCCGAAGGGTGACTCGCCTCGCCCGGCCCTTACCCGGGGAACGGAAGCCGCGTGTCTCCGCGCGGAGTCGAACGCGCGGAGACACGCGGCGGCGTCTATCTCCCGTTGCCGCCGAGCGTCGCGGACGGCTCCCGTCGCGTCGCGGGCCCGACGGGAACCTGCACTCGAGGCGGCAGTTCTGTGCCGGCACCGATCTGAAAAGTCGGCCACGGCATCGTCGAGCAGGAGTCCCGTCAGGCCGCAACCGGAGCGCTTCTCGAGCGTCTGGAATTATAGTTCAGCATTCGAGTTGCCTATCGCTCGATCAAAACCTATAGTGCCGTGTCGGCGGGGGGGCAATGCCTGAGATGGCTGGGATCGGTGTCGCGCACGCCTGCGCCGACCGACAGACTCGGTCCGCGCGCGGAGCGGCCGCACGCAACGCGGCCGTCATCCAGGCCGGCCTCGCCCGGATCGTCGAGGACGAGATCCTGCCGCGTCTCACGCTCGCGCATCAGGCGGATCCGCCGTCGCGTGCATCGACGACGAGATCGCCGATGCCTGACCGCGTCGCCGCTCTCGCTCGGGCGCTGATGGCGGGCGACTCGCACGGCGCGTGGGTCCGCGCGATTCTGGAAGAGGGGCTCTCGCTCGATGCGCTGCTGCTCGACCTGTTCGCACCCGCGGCGCGGTATCTGGGCGCGCTGTGGGAAGACGATGCCGCGGATTTCCTCGACGTGGCGGTCGCGCTCGGTCGTCTTCAGAACCTGACCCGCGCCCTGTGTGCGGATCTGGAGGGCGTGGACGTGACGGCGAACGGGCGCCGGGTCCTGCTGATGCCCTGTCCCGGCGAGGCCCATCTCTTCAGTCTCGCGCTCGTGGCGAGCTTCTTCCGCGAGGCGGGGTGGCACGTGGTCCTGACCGACGGAGCGGACGAGGATCCCGCCAGCCTGGTTCGAGCCGAACAATTCGATCTGGTCGGCATCTCGCTGTCGTGCGACGTCCTCCTGCCCGTGATGGCGGAGTCCGTGGCGAAGTTGCGCGCCGCGTCGTGCAACCGGGACTTGCGCGTCATCGTGGGTGGTCCGCTGTTCGTGCGCGAGCCTGCCTGCGCCAGCTTCGTGGGCGCGGATGCCGTCGCCGCGGACGCGCAATCGGCCGTCAAGATCGCGGAGGCCGCCTTGGCCCGCTGATTCCGTGCGGTCAGGCGCTGGTTCCGGCAAACCGGCGCCGCGCGGATCTCTTCTCATCCGGACGGTGTTAAAGATGTCGCGGTTGAGAGGTAGAGATCCAGAATTTGCAGGGGTTCGACGAGCAATTGGCGCTCGAATTCGTCCGCGGCCTCGTACAGTCGGCCGTGGCACGAGGCGTCGATCCGGCCATTCGACTCGATCAGTTTCGGGCGCTGCAGCAAGCTGTCGTCGCTCTATCGCGGGATCCTGCCGTCGTTCGCGCCAGTGAGCAGCTCATCCGGGCGATCGACTGCGTTCTCCACGAGCTGACCGCGGTGAAATCGTAGGCGGATCGGACGGGTTCTGCGGCGACGAACGGGGTAGGGCCGCCCGCGCGCAGCTAGCGACGCCCACGATCGACCATCCGTTTCGATGCACGCCTCCAGGCTTCGCCGAGCGTGCTCTGGCGTGAAGACTGATCCGAAGCGCGGGCCCGACGCGGAGATGTTCGCCACGCTCTGCCGTTCTCAAGGTCGCGTCGGGTCGTTGTCTCAAGATCAGGCGCCTCGACGCGCGTCAGCGGCTGTCGGCCGGGCCGGTCCTGTGCCGAGCCGGGGCGCGGCGACCGGGCGAACTCCAGGCCCGCGGTGACCGGCCGTTGCGGACACCCTGCAAGTGGCCTATCGGCCGCGACGATGCCCGACCGATCCCTCCGCGCCGTCCGGTCCGACGATCTCATGGCCGAGGTCGGCGCGCGCCTCCCCCTCTTCGATGACCTTTCCCCAGACACGATTCAGCGTCTGTCGGCCGAGGGCTTCGGGCGCGGCTTGCTGACGGCGTCCTTGCGAGCCCGCCTGCGCAAGGCCGGATTCCCCGATCTCGGTCATCTGGCCCAGTCTTCACCGGTCGCGATCGCCGCGATCAGAAAGTTCGGCCCCGTCCGGGTCGAGCGCGTCCGACACTTCATTTTCGACACGCTGGCGCGCTGGCTCCCGCGCGCCCGGGAGACGCACACCCACGAGGCGACGCGGGCGCGGAGGCTCAACCGGCTGCGCGGGCTGTCAGCCGGATGCCTGCCCCTCGCGGCGGGTCAGATCGCGGCGCTCCGCTTCGAGGACGGGTCCTGTGCGGACATAGCTACGTGCTCGCGTCTCTGGCTCCTCCGGACAGGCGCCGTGACATCCGATGACGTGGACCACGTCGTCGCCGCGCTCACCCGCCTTGCTCGAGCCTCCGATCCGGGCCCTCCGCGTCCCCTGGAGGAGGCCGGGGCTGCACCGGCGGGCGACGCCGCGGCAATGGCGACCCGTCGTGCCGCTCTGCTGGCGGAGCGGGACCGTGAATGGGACGAGGCCGCGCCGACCGAGGGCAGGCACCGGACTTGACCACTCCTCCCGATCCGAGATCGGGTCGGACCGCGCGCCGCCAGGTGCCGTCGAGACGGCCCGGCTCGATCCGACGTGAGCCCGTTCGGGTCCCTGGGCGCGCCGCCCGGCGCTTCGTGAAAGACCCGGCGAACGGCCTGTGAAGGGGCATGATCCCGCCCATCCGAGACGGGCGCGCAACGCCCCCCCTTGCGCCGCCGCGCGCGCTTACCATCTTCAGACCATCCAACGGGATGGTCCAGGGATGGATAGAATGGCGGATAAGGTGCACGATCTGCGACCCAAGCTGCCGGACAGCGAGAAGATCACGCTCAACCTCGGGTTCGTCGACCTCGGCCACATCGACCTGATGGTCCGCGACGGCTTCTACGCCAACCGTGCCGATTTCATTCGAACCGCCGTGCGCAATCAGATCGAGCGCCAGGGCGAGGCTGTCAGGCAGTCCGTCAGCCGGAAACAGCTCAGCCTCGGCCTGTCGCACTACACGAAGCAAGCGCTCGAGGCGGCGCGCGACGCGGGCGCGCCGCTGCATATCCAGGTGCTCGGGCTGGCCAGCATCGCCCTCGACGTCACGCCCGAACTGGCGCGCGCCGCCATCGCCTCGGTCGAGGTGCTCGGCGCCTTCCAGGCCAGTCCCGCGGTCAAGGCCGCGCTCGCCGACCGGACGACCTGACGTCTTCCCGCCGACGCGACTGGAGATTCCGCCGCGCCCGCTCTCCCTTACCCAGGACCTGTCCGATGGATCACACCACGAAGACCGCCTTCGCGCGCTTCGCATTCCCGAAGGTCGACCCGGCCCGTGCCGCCCGTGCGGCGGAGGCGATGGCCAAGCTTCACGAGCGGCAGGCCGCGGCGTTCAAACTGTGGTCGGAGGCGGGTCGGAGCGCCGCGGAGGTGCGGACCGCGGACGCGGCCGACATCCTCGACATGGTCGCGCCCTCCGCTCCCGGCGAAGCCTGGGTCGCGCCGGAGACAACTGGAAGTCGTTCGGGCCGGCATCCCCACGCCGAACTCGGAGGCGACATCGCCGGCAACGTGATGCGCACCATCCAGGAGGCGCTGGCGAAGGCCGGCGTGGACCCGGATCGCGACGGGCGGAGCGGCGCGACGCCGGCCCCGGCCGGGCTTCCGGAGGGGGCACGCTTCGAGGCCCGCACCTTCACCGGCGCGGCCGGGACCCGGAACTACAAGGTCTACGTACCGAGCGGCTACACCGGCCAGGCGCTGCCCGTCGTGGTGATGCTGCACGGCTGCACGCAGAACCCGGACGACTTCGCCGCAGGCACGCGGATGAACGCGGTCGCCGAGGCGCGCGGCGTCCTCGTGGTCTATCCGGAGCAGCCGCGTTCGGCCAACATGCAGCGGTGCTGGAACTGGTACGAGCCCGGTGACCAGCAGCGGGAGGGCGGCGAGCCCGCCCTGATCGCCGGCATCGTCCGGCAGGTGATCGCGGAGTTCTCGGCCGATGACAGGCGCGTCTACGCGGCAGGCCTGTCGGCAGGCGGGGCCGCCGCCGCGATCCTGGCGATGACCCACCCCGATTTGTTCGCGGCGATCGGCGTCCATTCCGGCCTGGCCTGCGGTTCCGCGCGGGACGTGCCCTCGGCCTTCGCGGCCATGAAGGGCGTCGGCGCGCCCGCGACGGGGGAGCGACACGCCGTGCCGCTGATCGTGTTCCACGGTGACCGCGACCGCACCGTGCACGCGGCCAACGGCGATCGCGTGACCGCGCAGGGGCCTTCCGATCCGGAGCTCCGCACATCCGCGACCCAGGGCCGGACACCGGACGGGGTGGACTACACCCGCACCGTCCGGACGGACGCGTCCGGCCGCGCCGTCGTGGAGCAGTGGGTCGTGCACGGAGCCGGGCACGCCTGGTCGGGCGGCAGCCCGGCCGGCTCGTTCACCGACCCGCGCGGCCCGGACGCGAGCCAGGAGATGATCCGCTTCTTCCTGGAGCACGCGCGGGCGACCGGTGCCAGACCCTGAGGCCTGCCGGTCAGTCGGCTGCATCGTCCCTGCCGGATCGCGCAACCGATCGCTTCGATCGCGGCCGATCGGCGCTCTCGCGCCGATCCCGCGCGTCTGACGGACCCTGGCCGCAGGTCCCGAGCGGACCTGTCGCGCCGCGCGCCGGGCCCGCTGCCCGGTCGATCGCGGCAAGCTCCGCCCCAGGCCGACGAAGAAGCCGATCCCGGCGGGCCGCGGGGGCGCCCCCGGGTCAGGACTATCTTTGTCCGTCATGAAAGCGCAGAGTGCCGACATCACCGGATCGGTTGATCCAGGCTCCGGTGGCTGAGGGTCCATGCCCCCGCCTGCAACGAACAGGCGCGCGTGGCAGACCTCATCACCTTTCCCGCCCGGCCCCGCTCACGACACGCGCGCCGCGCCTATCAGGTCCATCGGCTCGCCCCGACCGGTGGCGTGCTCACGACTTGCGTCATCACAGCGCGCAACGACGGCGATGCCAAGCGGCAGGCAGCGGGTCTGATCGCGGGGCATCATACCGAACTCTGGGCAAGCGACCGCCTCGTTGCCGTCTTCGGCGCCTTCGAGACCCCGATCGCGACCGCGATCCGGTTGCTCCCAGATCAGCCGACGCCCGAACGGTGAAGACAACTCCGTCCGGTCCGTCATCGTATCGAGGAGCGAGATCATGGCAGCGGAACAGAAGCGCGGAAATCGCGAAGTCAAGAAGCCGAAGAAGCCTGTGCCCAAGACCAATGCCTCGGCGCCCTCGGTCAAGGGCTCCGTCGCGGCGGCCATGAGGCCGCCCCGGAAGGCCTGAGGGCGATGCCCGCTCGTCACGGCCAAGCCGGGTGGTAGAGCCCGGCCAACCCCGGCCATGCCCGGTGATGCGGAAGCTGGCCCGGTTGGTCGTCCGTATGGCGCAGCGACCCGGCCTCCTCGAGAGCGGCCGGCTGATCGATCAACTCACCGATCTGGAAACCGAGGGCTTGGCCCGGAATATTTCGTGGCGGTCCATCGAGACAATCAGAGCTACGCGATTGAAGCTGCGCGTCGAGGGCCTGATACCGAAATCGTCTCTGCCGCTAGCTCCCTGATCGGTGTGCGATGATCGATCGTGAGACGTGCTTGGACGCGCTGCGAGCGCTCATCGTCCGGGCGGACCCGGCCGAGCTCGCGGCCGCTCAGGATAGCCCGCAGCGCTTCATCCTGCGCGACGACGGTCCGGAGCGACGGACAGCGGTCCTCGACGGCCTCCGCGCCGAACTCCCGTGCGAGACGCGGGCCGGCTCCCGCTCGCGCGAGCAGCCTTCACACGGTCCGCCCCGCGATGATCGAGCGGACGCGCACCATGGCAGAGGCCACGACGGCGTGACGCGCCGCCGCCGGCCGAACGCCCGCGGAATCGCGCCCGTCCTTCGAGGCACGGATGCCCCGCGTCGCCCGTCAGATGCCGATGCTCGCCGCCCCGGCGGCGGCCGCCTGCGGAACGGTCGCGCCGTTCCGCAACGCCATCGCTATGGCGATCGACATGGTGTCGATGGCGAGCGCGCGATCCTGCCCGTAATCGTAGGAGCTGTTTCTCCCGGAACTCAGCCGCGCGTAGTAGGCGTCGGGAAATTCCCGATCGATCCGCGTTCTGAGAAGCTGAGCTGCCGCGGCGTAATTGGCTTCGAAATCCCGGCCCTTGCTCGCCGATGCCCCCTCGAAGGTCCCGGCTTCCTTTCGCTTGGCGATCGCATCGGACCTGCGCTCTTGCGCGCTGCCAAGGAAAAAGTGAATCGTTCTGGAGATCAGCCACCGGATGATGGTCATCGGAATCTCCTGTGCGGGCGGCGAATGCCGTCCCGTGCGGATACATAGCACATCGCGGCGCCACCTGAGCTTAAAAATACGGGCTCGCTGATAATCGAAGTTTCCGGCAGGCCGCCGCGCGGTATGCTGGCCGAGGCGTCCGGCTGTCCGGGTCAAGGCCCGGGCCTGCGTCGGTCACCACGCCCATCGATACGGGGACGCACCGCGGCCCGCCGGGACGAGGGCCGGGCGACCGCGCGCCTGCCGAGTCACGGCGCGGCCCGGCACCCGTCCTGGACCGCACCGCCGTCGGTCAGGGCGGAGAGATCTGCGGACCCGGATGCACCAGGGTCGTGACATGTTCGGTCGCCTTCCACACGGGCCAGGAGCCCTCGCGAACGAACATGGCGAACGCCTCGATCACGTCCGGCCGGTCGAAAGCGCGCATACCCTCGCGTGCGCGCCCGACGATGCAGGCCCCATCCGCCGTATCAGCCGCGGGCGAGCGGATATCGAGCGAGAACATCACGCCTGATCGATCGGGCCTGAGCGCGTCCGGGAGGGCGTCGATCTTGCGCCAGAGGCAGTACCACCGGGCGCAGGCCTCCGGGCGTTCGCGGTAGATCTCGCAGCCCGTTCCGGTGTTGTGCCGGCACACGACCCCTGCCGGCTTGTCGAGGGCCGGGATCGCCAGAACACGGCAGCACATCGTGCAGGAACCGCATGACCGGCCGGGGACGGTGCGCTCGGGGGTCCGCGGGACGCCCTGGCTCGGGCTGCCGCAGACTCGTGCTTTGCTCGCGATCGGTCTGTCCTCGATTGCCGTCGTGCGGCGGGGATGTGGCTGATGGCGGAGATGCGAGGGGCGGGTGCTGTGCGCCAGGGCGGGCGGCTTTCCGGCGCAAGCCGGGCGCTCGGCGGGAGCGTCGGCGACGGGGGGCCAGGCGGCGCCCCGACCCGGCGGGCGGGTGGCTCAGGCCGTCGGGCGCCGCGCGTGCCGCCAAGCCGCAATCGCGCTCCGTCTCGCCTCGAAGGCCGTGCGCAACCGCGTGCCCGGTGCACCCTGCCGCTCCGCGCCATAGCCGTGGAGCAGGACTGCGTCGGGTCCGAAGACACGACGCATCTCGGCGCGCCAGAGGCGGTCCGCGACGGCGAGCGTCGTCTCGGTTTCCGCGAAGCGTTCGATGTTCATGGCAGACGTCCTCACCTCATCGCCGCCTGCCACAACGCGCCGTCCTGCCCAGAGGTCCAACGCGAGCGTGATCCCGGCCGCGGTCGCGGATCGGGGGATCGGTGCAGCTCGAAGACGTCGCGGGCTACGATGGGGGCGCTGCGGCTTCTTCGCGCGGTCTCGCGGCGCGGCAAGGTGGCCGTCGTGTCAGAGGGCCCGCGCGAGGCCCGCCTCCAGATCGAGGGCGCTGGCGGTCTGCTGAGAGAGGCGGACGCCCGTCGGCTCTACCGCCGCATCGGCCTTCACCGCGCGGCGCACGATCGCCAGCGCCTCGTCCTCCGAGGTGGTGATCGTCGCGTAGAACATGACCAACCGGCCCGAAAGCTCCGCCTCGTCGGGCCGCGTCACCTTGAGGATGAAGGCCGTCTGATTGGGTTCGATCATCGCCGCGTCGGCCGAGTGGGTGTCCTTCGTCGTCATGGATCGCAAAGGCCTCGCTCGGTCCGCCCGGGGACGCCCTCAGCCGGGCCGATGCGTCGTGGCGGACGCGCGTCACGGAACGCCACGCGGTCGTCCGCGGGCCCGTCCGCCCGAGACGGTTCAGGCAGGCGTGAGCTCGCCTTCCCGCACGGCACGCTCGCCGCTCGCGGACTTGATACGGTAAGTCGGCTCGCCGGAACGGTCGTCCGGCGTCAGGCGGATCACCTCGAAGAGCCCGTCGACGGTGCTCTTATTGCCCGCGTAGCTGATCCCCAGCTGCCGGACATGCTGGCCGATCTTGAACTTGTGAGACATGGGTCGTCCTCCGGAGTGATGGCGCGTGCGGGCCGGGTGCGGCCTAGCGGCGTGCGCGCGCCTTGCGGGCCGCAAACCGTGCGTCGCGTGCAGCCTTCTGTTCGGCAGCGCGGGCAACCTGCTGCTCCGCCTTCTCGGCAGCCAGACGGTCGGACTCGGCCGCGGCGCGGGCCCGCGCGGCCTGGACCTCAGCCTCGTGCTCGACCGCGGCGGCCAGACGAACGGCTTCCCGTTCGGTTGCCCGGAGGTCTCGCGCCTGGATGACCGCGTGCCGCGCGGCTTGCCGAGCGAGGAGGCCCGGATCGTCGGCCGCGGGGCGCGCCCGGAACCGGGCCAGTGTGGCCTGCCGCGCTCTGGCCGTCTCTGCGAGACGATCGACGAGGTGATCGGTTTTCAAAGGTTTCACGGATTCTCCGCAGGCGCACCGGACGTCGGCCCTGGTGGCGGGACATGGATGAAGCCGCTCCGCGACGGGAACGGCTTCGACGGGCGTCTGGGGCTGACGCGTGAGACTCAGGCGGCCTGAAGGCTGCCGGCCGACTGCTTGCCGGTCCGCCGATCGGTCTCCATCTCGTAGGAGACTTTCTGGCCCTCGTTCAGGCCTTGCATGCCGGCGCGCTCGACGGCCGAGATGTGGACGAACACGTCCTTGCCGCCGTCATCCGGCTGGATGAAGCCGAAGCCCTTGGTGTCGTTGAACCATTTAACGGTGCCGATGGTCATAGGTATTCCATATCAGTGAAGGCAAATAGATAGGGCGGGCGCGTGGATCACACGCGCCCGGTCGCCGGATGTCGAAAATGGGAGAGATGCAGAACGCTCGCCCTGTTGAGGCGATACGGCCGGATACCTGGCCAAAAATCGATGCTGTATCTGTACGCCATCGATGTGAAGATGACAAGTACATTGAGAAAGTGCGCGATTTATGCCGGGCCGAGCGGCGATTATTCATCCCGAAACTTCGCGCCGCGTTTCCCGTGAACGGCTCGGACGAAGCGGCTTGTCGGCCCGCGCTCCGGCGTTCGGCCGGCCGATCTCCGACGGCGTCAACGGCCGGTCCGGTGTGATGAGGAGGGCCCCTCCAGCGGGCTGGACAAGCGGCGGCAACGTCGTCTCCGACCCGTGACGCCGTCCGTGCCCGCTCCCCCGGCGCTGATGCGGCGACGTGGACACCTGGCCGAGGGGCGGCCGGGCTCTCTCTAACGGCGCACGCAGACCACGGTTTGGGCGCCGGCTGTCGGAGCCGGCGCGCCGTTCGACCCGGAGGCGCGCTCGCCGATGACGCAGGATCTGCCGGACTTTCCCCCCGAGGCGTTCGCCAAGCACGACCGCGATCCCGATCCCGCGTTCTACGCGCAGCCGCGCTTCGGGACCCATATCGATGCCGCCGCCATCGGGGCGGTCACCGACCTCTACAGGGAGATCGTCCCGGCGGGCGGCGACGTCCTCGACCTGATGTCGAGTTGGGTCAGCCACCTGCCGGACGAGGTCGGTTATGCCAGCGTCACCGGCCACGGCCTGAACGCGGCCGAACTCGCCGCCAACCCGCGCCTGACCCGGCATTTCGTGCAGGACCTCAACGCCGAGCCGCGCCTGCCGCTCGACACGGCCTGCGTCGACGCCGCACTGATCTGCGTCTCGGTCCAGTATCTCCAGCGCCCCGTGGCCGTCCTGTCCGAGATCGCGCGCGTGCTGCGCCCCGGCGCCCCGGCGGTGATCAGCTTCTCGAACCGCTGCTTCCCGACCAAGGCGGTGGCCATCTGGACAGCCCTCGACGGCGCGGGACATGCCCAGCTCGTCGGTCTGTACCTCCAGCGTGCCGGCTTCACCCGCGTCGAGAGACGCGTCCTCAAGCCCGCGGGAGGTCCCGGCGACCCGGTGACGGCGGTGATCGGCCGGACGGCCGCGGCCTGAGGGCCCGGCAGCGGCCGGTCCCGGCACCGCACCCGGCCCCTCAAGCCGGGGCGCGCGCCGGGAACCAGTTGCCGTGGAAGCCCGGCGGGATCCGGTGTCCGAGGCGGACCCGGGCCACGGGAGGGGCATCGAACGCGCGCGCGTCGAGGACGGTGAAGTCGGTCGCGTCGCGGGCGGTGTCGATGACGAGCCCGACGAGCCAGCCCTCGTCCTCGCCGGACCCGGTCCGCGCCGGGACGAAGACGAACTCCCCCGGGACGTGATCGGGGCCGAAGTCGTGCACGTGGCGTTCGCCCGTCTCGAGGTCGTGCTTGTAGAGCTGCGTCGCACCGGCGAGCTGCGTGTTGCCGTCGGCCGGGACGCTGACCGTGTAGACGTAGCGGTGGCGCTGCCCGAGGCGCCGCTCATCGATGCGGGGGAATTCCTGCGCCGCGGGGTCGGTCACGCGCCGCTCGACCCGACCCGTCGACGGATCGATGATCCAGCGTTCGAGCCGGCCCGGTGTGTCGAGCCCGCCCCCGGGCGAGGCGAACACTGTCCCGTAGGCGATGACGTCGAGGATCACCCGCCCGTCGGCGTCGTCGTAGGCGTTGGCGGTGTGGAACACGAAGCAGGGCTCGACGGCGCACCAGAGGATGTCGGCACCCTCGCCCTGTCGGGGGAGGAGGCCCACGCGGGCCCCGTGGTCGGGGTTCCAGCGGAACGGGAAGCGGTACCCGGCGAGCAGGGCCCGGAACGAGAACGTGACGGGCAGGTCCAGCACGATCACGAAGCGCGCCGTGATCGCGCAATCGTGGATGCAGGGGCCGTGCGCGACCGCGACCGGCACGTCGCGCACGACCTGCCCGCTCGGTGCGAGGACGACGTGGCGCACGCTGTCCCAGACGCGGCCGTCATACGCGACGGCGTGAGTCTCGCCGGTCAGCGGGTCGCGGTGCGGGTGCCCGGTGAAGGAGCCGGCCAGCGTCCCGTCGAACGGGTTGTAGCGCTGCTCCTCCAGGGTGCGCGCGAGCTCGACGGGGAAGCTGCCGGCCTCCACCACCGCGAAGATCCGGCCGCCGATCTCGACGACGTTGGTGTTGACGGTGTCGTTGCCGCCCCGCCGCGGCCCGGGCGCCGCTGGCCGCTCGAGCGCCGTGGCGGCCGTGCGCGAGTTGATCCAGCGGTTGCGATACCACAGCGCCCGGCCGCCCTCGAGCGCGAGACCGTGCACCATGCCGTCGCCGAGGAACCAGTCGTGACCCCGCGTCGCCGGGCGGACGGGGTTGGCCCCCATCTTGAGGTAGAGGCCGTCGAGGCCGGGCGGGATCGCGCCGGTGACGGGCAGATTCTCCAGCGTCAGCTCCGCGCGCATCGGTTCGTGAACGCCGACGACGAAGGGGTTGGCCGTTCCGGGCAGGCGCAGCCGGTTGCACGCCGCCAACAGGCCGACGCCGACCTCGGCGACCGCGCGGAGGGCCGACTGGACTCGGTTCGGCATCGGCGGCGCTTCCAGGATCGGGCGGCGGGCACGAACGACATCGGCGCGAAGCCGCACGGGCCCCTCCCGCCGAAGGGAGCCGCGCGCGCTCCACGGCGCACCATACCCCAAAGCGGCGAGGCTGTGCCGCCGGATTCCGCTGCAGCGGGACAGGGCGAGCGTCTCAGTCGGGCGGTTTGGCGACGATCCGCTTCGGGGACGCAGACTGGCCGAAGCGGACACGCTGAAACCGGGATCGGGAAGCTAGACTTGTCGCATCCCGCCATCGACGCACAGTTCGGCTCCCGCGACAAAGCTCGCCTCGTCGCTGAGGAGGAACAGCGTGGCCGCTGCCACCTCCTCAGGACGGGCCATCCGGCCGAGCGGGATCGGCGCGATCAGCCTGGCCCGCCCCTCCTCCGGCACGCTCGCCATCATGGCGGTGTCGGTTGGGCCGGGGGCCACAACGTTCACGCGGATGCCCTGTGGGGCTAGTTCCGCTGTCCATGTGCGTGCGTAGGAACGTAGCGCCGCCTTTGTCGCGCAATAGGTCCCGTAGGGCGTGATGCCTGCGGCGTCGGCGATCGAGCCCATCAGCACGACGGACCCACCCTGCCCCATCACCCCCAGAGCGGCCTGTAGCCCGAATACGGCCCCACGCACGTTGACGGCAAAGTGCCGGTCAAAGTGCTCCGGCGTCCCGTCGCGCAGGGTCGCCGGTTCCGAAATGCCCGCGTTGAGGACGAGCGCGTCGATCCGGCCATGCGTCTCCCGCACCGTCGCGACGACGCGGTGCAGATCCTCCTGGAGGGCTGCGTCTGCGACGAGACCCCGCGCCCCTTTCCCGATCCTCGCAGCGGCGGCCTCGACCTCGTCGGCGCGCCGCCCGGTGAAGACGACCGACGCGCCCTCGATCGCCAGCCGCTCGGCCACCGCAAGGCCGATGCCCTTCGCCCCGCCGACCACGAGAGCAACTTTGTCCACCATGCGGGCCATCAGGGCATCCCTTCATCCGTGATGGCCTCAGAGATACAGAACGTATATCTGCTATCAAGAACGCACTTAGGTTAGCCTAGATATGGTCGACGATACCGATCTCGATGCCGCGTCCGAGTGCGCGCTCGCCAACATGGCGCGGGTCCGTCCGGTGTTGGACAAGATCGCCGACAAGTGGACGATCCTGATCCTCACGGTGCTTTGCCCGCGACCGGCCCGGTTCAACGCGATCAAACGGCGGCTCGATGGCATCACGCATAAGGCGCTAGCGGACGCGCTGAAGCGGCTGGAACGCAACGGTCTGGTGACCCGGACAGTGCTGCCGACCGCTCCAATCGGCGTCGAGTATGCGATCACGCCACTTGGCCATTCACTACGTCAGCCCTTCGAGGCGCTCTGCTCATGGGCCCTCGACAATGGTGCAGCGATTGAGGCGGCCAATTGCGAGCATGACAGCATCAAACCGAAGCAGTGAACGTCGGCTTTCGGTGTGAAAGATCTCGAGCCGCCATGTCGTATAAGGGGCGCCAGCAGAGTCTCGCCGCAGGTATCGAGCGCCCGATTGTGACCGTTAGTAGGCCCCATCCTCGAGGATGTTCAGGATGTTGCCGCACGCCTTGCAGTACACAGCATCCTGCTCGCGACGCTGCAGCCCGCAAGCGGTGCAGGGGAAGCGCACCTTGTAGGGGCGGAACACGACCTGGGCGAGGCGGAAGAGCACTCTCTATCGGTCGCCCGACTTTCCGAACCGGCTGAGCCCGCGAACGGGGCACCAGCTAGTGCGTTCCAGTCCATGGGGGAGAGGGAGCCACAGGCCTCGCAGGGGCCGCCGAAGAGAGGGCGCGCCGCATTCCGAGCGCGCCGCCGACGTGTTCCGGTCTCAGGAAGAACCCGGCGCTGCGATAAGACCTCACGCCCGCGTGAACGCTGCGCCTCGCGGAGAAGCCGGCTGGGTGACCGTGTCATCGGAACGTCGCATCGGCTGGCGGGTTTGTGACCCGGCCGGAAGGGTGAGGTGCAGGGAAGCGGTATGGCATCGATCAGAGAGATCGCAGAGACGCTGAGAGCGATCGCCACCCCTGGGATGACGCCGAAGGCGATCCGTTCTGCGATCCGTGAACGGCATCCGGAGGCGAGGAAGAAGGAGATCGTTCGCGCCGCGTTCCACGCCCTGACCGAAGCGCCGCGCGTCGGAGACGGTGCGACCGCGGAACTTCACGATTTCGCGCTGGCCGAGCGCATCGCCGAGGACAACGCGGACGTGGTGTTGAAGGTGAGCAAGCGCAGAAGGAAGAAGCGCTTGCCGGACGCATCGGAGCGCTCGCCGGCACACTGAACGGGGCAGGCAGTTCCCGGCTGTTGGGCCCTGAAGGCCGGCTACCGGGATACGTTCCTGCGGCGGCGGCGGATCGAGAGCCGGGTGGCCGCTCGGGGTGGATCCCACCGTTCTGCGTCCGGCAGGCCGCGCATCTGAGCGACGTTGTCGCCCGCAAGTCACGCTTCTCAACCGAGCCCTCGGGGTTCCGTCCGCCAGCTCGCATCGACGGAGAGAGATTCGGCCACAGTCAGCTCGCTCGGAGGGTCCGCCGTGCTACGAGGCCGAGGGTCGATCCCTGCACGATGATGGTGAACAGCACCACGGCGTAGGTCGCCGCCAGGATGGCGGGCTTGGCCTCGCTCTCCGGGATCGAGAGCGCCAGCGCCACCGAGATGCCGCCGCGCACGCCCGCCCAGGTCAGGAACGGCACGTTGCCGAGCGAGAGGTTGCCGCCCCAGCGGAACGCGAGGACAGGCGTCGTGACCGCCACGAGGCGCCCGACGAGCACGATGGGCACTGCGCAGGCTGCCAGCGCCAGCCCGGAGACCTGGAAACGCAGGACGAGCACCTCGAGGCCGATCAGGAGGAACAGGACCGAGTTGAGCACCTCGTCGACGAGCGTCCACAGGGCCGAGACGTACTTCTGGGTGGTGTCGCTCATCGCGTAGCGCGGCGCGCGCTCGCCGATCAGCAGCCCGGCGGCGACAACCGCGAGCGGGCCACTCGCCCCGATCTTCTGCGCGATGGCGTAGGTCCCGGTGACGAGGGCCAGCGTGATCAGCACCTCCACGGGGAAGTCGTCGATGGCCTTCATCGCGCGGTAGGCGACGTAGCCGGTCACGATGCCCAGCAGCACGCCGCCCCCGGCCTCGTGTAGGAGCAGCGTCGCCACCCCGCCCGCGCTCATCGCCTCGCCACCTCGGCCGGACGCGACGGCGACGAGCACCGTGAACAGCACGATGCCGATGCCGTCGTTGAACAGCGCCTCGCCCTGCATCTCGACTTCGAGGGCTTCCGGCACCTCCACGTTCTTCAGGGTGGCCAGCACCGCCACGGGGTCGGTCGGGCTGATCAACGCCCCGAACACCAGGGCCCAGGCGAGGGGCACCGGGCTGCCGAGCGCCTGCCCCGCCGCCCAGAAGGCCGCACCGACCGAGGCGCTCGAGATGACGGTCCCGAGCAACGCGAGGGTCGCCACCGCCATGGCCCGCTCCCGGAGCGCCCGGAGGTCGAGGTTCAGGGCGCCGGCGAACAGCAGGAAGGCCAGCATGCCGTTCATGACGACGCCGGTGAAGTCGACCTGGTCGAGGACGCGGGTGAGGTCTTGGTAGAGGTGTTGCGCCGGGAAGGCGACGTCGACGAGCACGAGGGCGAGCGAGGCGAGAAGCCCCATCACGAGCAGGCCGATGCTGTGGGGCATGCGCAGGAAGCGGCGGTTCAGCCAGCCGAACAGAGCCGATAGCGTCAGCAGCATCGCGGCGAGGTCGAAGATCGAGATCAAGGCGTGTCCTTCCCGCCAGCGGTCTTCCGGAACGCCCCATCGTGCCGGTCGTTGCCGGGCTCGAAAGGGATCGGTCCGCAACGATGAATGCGCGCGTCAAAGCCTGGCTGGAGATCCTCGGCGACCTGTTCTGGCTCCGCCCGGCCCTCGTCGTCCTCGGCTGCATCCTGCTCGCCCAGTTCGGTGTCTGGCTGGAGACGGCCCACGTCGCCGGCTTCGATCCCTCCTCGCCGGACACGAACTGGGGCTATTCGGGCGGGGCCGAGGGCGCGCGGGCGCTGCTCAGCGCCATCGCCTCCTCGAACATCGGGGTTGCCGGCACGACCTTCTCCATCACCATCGCTGCCCTGACCCTGGCTTCCGGTCAGATGGGCCCCCGACTCCTGCGTAACTTCATCCGGGATGGCCGCAACCAGACCGTCCTCGGCATCTTTCTCGGTGCCTTCGCCTACGCGCTGATGGTCCTGCGCACGGTGCGGACGGTGGAGGAAGACCCGTTCGTCCCGCACCTCGCCATCACCGGCGCCCTCGTCCTCGCGCTGGTTGCGGTCGGCACGCTGGTCTGGTTCGTCCACCACATAGCCACGAGCATCAACATCGAGACCGTGGTCGACGCCGTCCAGCAGGACCTCTGCAAGGCTATCGCGACCCATACCCGGGACGAGCCGGGGGCCGACCGTCCCGGCAATCCTCCGACCGGAAGGGCCGTGGCCGCGACGGGCGGCGGCTACGTGCAGGCCCTCGACGAGGACGCCTTGGCCGACTGGGCCCACGAGCGCGGGATCTCGGTCACCCTGCGGGTACGGCCCGGCGACTACGTGCCGAGCGGTTTCCCGATCGCGGTTCTGTCCGCGCCAGTCGAGGGCGCCGAGACCGCCATTCTCGACGCGGTGACGCTGGGGCGGCGTCCCGCCGCGCTCCAGGATCCGGAATACTCGGTCCGGCAGTTGGTCGAGATCGCGGTCCGCGCCCTCTCGCCCGACATCAACGACCCGTTCACCGCCGGCAGCGTCGTCGACCATCTCGGCGACGCGCTGTGCCGGATCGCGCCGCGGCACCTGCCCACCGGCGTGGTGCTGCGCGCGGGTCGCACCGTGCTGATCCATCCCGTCACGGACTACGACGGGCTGTGCGACGCCATGTTCCACATGATCCGGCAGAACGCGGCCGGGTCGGTCCACGTCCTGGGCCGGATGCTCGACGTGCTCGCCCGCGTCGCCGAGGTCGAGAGGCGGCCGGATCGGGCGGCGGACCTCGCCCGGCATGCCGGCCTCGTCATCGCCGCCGCCCGCCGCGACGTGGCGGACCCGTCCGACCTCGCCGACCTGGAGGATCGCTACTGCCGGCTCCGCGGCGCTGCACCAGATGGCGGCTAGTACGCACCCTCGTCGGGGATGTTCAGGATGTTGCCGCAGGCCTTGCAGTGCACGGCGTCCGGCTCGTGGCGCTGCAGCCCACAGGCGGTGCAGGGAAAGCGGACCTTGTAGGGGCGGAACACCACCTGCGCGAGGCGGAAGAACAGCGTCACGCCGCAGATCATCACGAAGACCGACAACAGCCGGCCGGTCGGTCCCGGAAGGGTGATGTCGCCGTAGCCCGTCGTCGTGAGCGACGTCACGGTGAAGTACAGGGCGTCGATCGGTGTCTGTATGGCTGGGTTGGAGCCGTGCTGGGTGGCGTAGACGATGCCGGTCATCGCGAAGACGAAGACCACGAGGTTGGTCGCGGCCAGGATCGCGTCCTCGTTGCGGCGGAACAGCCCGCTGTCCTGCCGCAGCCGCTCCAACAGGTGATAGGTGCGCAGCATGCGCAGCGTCCGCAGGATGCGCAGGAAGCCGACGCCCTCGACCAGCAACGGGGCGAGGAACGAGGTCACCGCCACGAGGTCCGTCCAGGTGCTCAGGTGCCGGAACTCGCGCAGCGGTGCGCGGCTGATGCGCAGGCGGGCGGCGAAGTCGAGGAGCACGCACAGACCCACCGCCACGTCGCAGGCGACGATCCAGGGGCTCAGCGGCAGGAACGAGGTGACGACCACGAAGGCGATGGTCGCCACGTCGAACACGAGCAGGGCGTAGCGGAAGCGGTGCGCGCGTCCGGTGTCCTCCTCGTAGAGTTCGCGCAGTGTCGCGGTGAACATCGTCATCGGTCGTCGGGCCGGAAGGGGCTGGATCTCAGGAATCCCGCACGATGCCGTATCCGGCCACGGCGCCTTCGGCACCATCCGAAAGCCACGACAGCAGCATCAGCATTCCCATCCCGAGGAGCAGGACCCCGGTCAGAGCGAGTATGAGATCGGACAGACGGCCCTTGATGGCGCCGGGACGGCGCCGCGGGAACTGACGGGGCATGATGCTCACCTGGTCCTCGGATGTCGGAGAGGTGACCGCGGCAGGATGGAACGCGGCCGGTCCCGGTTCAGCAGCGGGACAGTCGGGCCGGGGCGAGCCGCAGGACCAGCGCCCCGGCGGCCATGCAGGCGAGCGAGCCGAGCAGCACGCCGACCTTGGTCTCGGCCTCGAGCTCGGGGACATGCGCGAAGGCGAGCAGGCCGATGAACAGGCTCATGGTGAAGCCGACGCCGCAGAGGAGCGAGACGCCGTAGACCTGCCACCATCCTGCATTGGCCGGGCGCTGTGCCAACCCGAGCTTCACGGCAGCGAAGACGAGGCCGAACACCCCGACCTGCTTGCCGACGAACAGGCCCAGCGCTACGCCGAGCGTCACGGGGTCGAAGAGCATGTGCGGCGTGATACCCGCCAGCGACACGCCGGCGTTGGCAAAGCCGAAGATCGGCAGGATGAGGTAGGCCGACCACGGATGGACCGCGTGCTCCAGGATATGCAGCGGCGAGGTCGGGTCGTCCGGCTTGCCGGCGCTGAGGCGCAACGGGATGGTCAGCGCCAGCAGCACGCCGGCGATGGTCGCGTGGACGCCCGACGCGAGCACGAACACCCAGAGGAGGATGCCGAGGAGCAGGTAGGGCCACAGGCGTGCCACGCCGGCCTTGTTGAGGCCGTAGAGCACGGCGAGCGTCGCCGCGGCCCCGCCCAGCATCGGGAGCGACAGGTCGGCGGTGTAGAACAGCGCGATGATCAGCACGGCCCCGAGGTCGTCGATGATGGCGAGCGCCGTCAGGAAGATCTTGAGTGAGACCGGCACCCGGGACCCGAGGAGAGCCAGGACGCCCAGCGCGAAGGCGATGTCGGTGGCGGCCGGGATGGCCCACCCCCGCAGCGTCTCGGGGGAGTTCCAGTTGACCGCGGTGTAGACGATGGCCGGCGCGGCCATGCCGCCGATCGCGGCCAGGCCGGGCAGTACCCGGTCGGGCCAGGTGCGCAGACGTCCGTCGAGCACCTCGCGCTTGATCTCCAGCCCGACGAGGAGGAAGAACACCGCCATCAGGGCGTCGTTGATCCAGTGCAGGACCGAGAGCGGGCCGAGATAGGCCTTGAGGGCTGCGAAGTAGGCGTCCTTGAGCGGCGAGTTGGCGACGGCCAGCGCCAGCGCGGCGCTGGCCATCAGGACAAGGCCGCCGCCGGCCTCGCTGACGAGCATGTTGCGGAGCGCCGACAGACGGCGGCGCGGCGGCCGCGGAACGGCGCGGGAAGGGGACGACACGGGCACGGGTCTCCGGCGCTGGCGGCCCGACCAGCGCTCAACCTGCCGATCCGAACGACGGATCGCGCACCCTGCGCGGGCTATCGCATCGGAGCCGGGCTAACGCAACTCGCACTTGCGCGGCCTGCGAGAGGAACGAGCCCCGCAGGGCGAACCTCGAACCAGAGCATCTCGGGTCTGTCGTCGCCTGAGCCATCTGGCATAGCACGCGTTTTGTGCCCTCGCCGGGAGGAGGGACGATGCTGAGCGACGCGCCATGGGCTGTTCTGGAGCCGCTGGTTGAGGCGTGTCGGCCGAAGCCGAAGACACCACCGCAAGACCTCCGACGCACGCTCTCAGCAATCCAGCGGCGACGTCGGAACGGCGCCAAGTGGCGTGCAATCCCGCACGAGATCGGGCCGTGGTGGCGGGCCGCGCAGATCTTCATCCGGTGGTCGCGCGCTGGGGGCTGGGAGCGTCTGCTTGCTCTCGTGCAGGAGCGCGGCGTTCGGCTGGGCATGGTGTTCCTCGACGGCACCAACATGCGTGCGCATCAGAAAGCGGCCGGGGCGGCGAAAAGGGCGGATCTGCAGCCGGGCGAGATGATCGTGAGGCTCTTGGCCGATCGCGTGGCGGGTATGGGTCCAAGGCCTGCGTGATCGCCGACGGTGCAGGCCGCGCGATCGCCTTCCGGATCGCACCGGGGCAGGCCCATGAACTGCCGCACGCGCTGCCCTTGCTTGAGCAACTGCCGAGCGTTCCGCGATGGGTCGTCGCGGATCGCGGCTACTCCAGTCATCGCTTCCGGCAACACGTCCGGGACGCCGGGGCAAAGCCCGCTATCCCGTCCAAGCGCAACGAGGCTCCCGCGCGCTGTCCGGAGTGGATCTACACCCACCGCAACATCGTCGAGCGGCTCTGGGCAAGGCTTAAGGAGTGGCGAGCCATCGCCACGCGCTACGAGAAGACCGCCGCCAGCTTCAGCGGCGTCCTCTTCCTCGCCGCAGCCCTCGATCACGTCAGGTCACGACAGGCCCTAGTCATCGTCGTGTTGGGCGGGACGCACACCGGCGGCCGTCGCGATCAGAACGGCCTCGGGCAAGGTGCGGACGCCCAGCGCCTCCATGACCCGGGCCCGGTGGATCTCCACCGTGCGTGGGCTCAGGCCCAGCGTACGAGCGATGGTCTTGTTGGTCCCGCCAGCGAGCAAGCCCTCCAGCACCGCGCGCTCGCGCGGGGAAAGCGCCACGATCCGGCTCCGAGCCTCGTTGCTCCCGCGCGCCCGATCCGCCTCGGCGTGGATCTCGGCGAGCGCCGTCTTGACGGCGAACAGCAGCGCCTCCGGTGCACAGGGAGCTTCGAGGAAATCGACCGCTCCCGCCTTCATAACGCGGACCCCGAAGCCGATATCGCCCCCGCTCGCGCCGACCGCCACCATGGGCAGGTGCGCGCGTGCCGTCTTCAACTCACTTGCGACGACGATGTCGCCGGCTTCCTCCAGGTTGAACACGACGCAGCCCGGCCTCAGCGAGCCTGTCATCTTGAGGAGAGCCTGACCGGCCGCAAAGGCTTGCACCTCGTAGCCGCCAGCCTGTAGGGCCTCGACAAGGTCACGCCGGGCATCATCTCTACCCGCGATCACGTAAGCGCGTAGGCCGGTATCGACGGTGATGTCCTGCGCGATACCGCCGGCTGACCGGCTCCGTCCGTCAATCCCCGGGATCGAGAAGAAGGTATCGCGGATGCGGCGCACGGCGTCATCCGAGGCGCGCAGGATGCGGTACTCCAACACGAGTGTCTCGCCACCGCCAACCCGCTCCAGCGCCTGCGCGGCGGCATCTCGGTCGTCCGGGTGGACGCTGGCGAGCCAGCGCGCGAGGTCCGGCATGTCCTCGGCGGGCATGCCCCAGACCTGCTCAAAGGCCGGGCTGAGGTAATCAAGCCGTCCACTCTCCAGATCGGCGAGCCAGAGCACGTTGGCCGAATGCTCGGCGAAGCGCCGGAAGCGCTCCTCGGTCAAGCGCAAGGCACTCGCCTTCTGTAGGCGGTCGATCACCGGCCCGAGAATAATGGCGTAGGTGCGCAGAAATTCAGTGTCCTCGTTGCCGAAGTCGCGCCGTTCGGTCGCGTCCACCTCCAGCAGGCCGTAAGCCTTCCGGCCCGGCAGAAAGATCGGCACGTTGGCGAATGCGATGACCCCGGCCTCCTTCATGAAGGCGGGGACATCGAAGCGCTCCTCCTCGCGGATGTCCTGCGTGATGATCGGCAAGCCTTCCCTGATCGCGAAGGTCTCGGAGGAGCGCTCTCTGATGGGTAGGCGCAGCCGGCCAACGATGCCCGGAGCCCAGCCGACGCCGGCCCGCACGAAGAGCACCTGTCCATCCTCCTGGATTTCCAGGATCTTGGCGCGGGTGATGCCGCAAGCCTCGGCGACGAGACGGCAGGCCGCGGTGAGCACCTCGTCGAGGTTCTCGCTGCGCAGGACGAACTCGCCGAAGTCGGCCAGAACCTGCTGGCGCTTCATCATCTGCTCTTGGCTGGGCATCGGAATTCCCCGGCGCGGAGCGATGAGGCGCTCGTCAGCGAAGAACCGTGGCTCGGACCATGCGGAGCACCTCACTCACCTGTGTGAACACCGCGAGCCGATCTTGGGTTCAAGGCGGGTGAGCGACGTCAACTGAGCCCGGCGATGTGCCCGAAACTGGGCGTTTTATGGCGATCAGGGGGCGGTTGCTCAGGCTCAATAAGTTCGCCGGAACGCTGGGCCCCTACGTCGGATTGCAGGATCGGGCACCTACCTTGTGATGCGCTTCGGCGCGATGGGGTCGCTTGCCGGGAAGGTCTCCTCGACGGCTTCGTCGAGCAACTGGTCCTGGCGCTTCTCCAAATCCTCGTCGGGTACGCGGGGCCCCGGGGCCGCATCTGCAGCCCGGTCGGGGTCGCCCAGGTTCGAGACGCGCTTCCCAACGCCGTCGATGGCGGGTGGCTTTGCTGGCCCGGTGTTCGACATGGAGCCCTCGCATCCCCGTCTGCCTCTACGACGCGAGCTCAAATGGCGCCCCTCGTTGGGTGTGATAGCCGGATCCGTCCTAAGTGCGATCCCGGCTGGTCAATCAGCCCGATATGATCCCTCAAGGCGCCGCCTGGATGGCTGCTTGCGCCACCGCGCCCATATTCGGGAGAATTCTCAGCATTCGTAGCCGATTTACGGTGCGGATAGTCTTGCAAAGGGTCACTTCAAACCCCTTTTGAGCCGCGCAAGACGTACGATCGGCCGCCACCCGAGCCTCAAACAGACGGGTCGCGAACGGCCAGACTACGTCACGTCGGGTCGTCCGCGCGCGCAGGACCGGGCGTTCAGCTAGGTCCGCGTTAGCGAGGCAGTCAAGGCGTATCGGGCGGACCGATGGCGAACCGTAGGGCTGCTCTTGCCGCGGCGGGGAGCCCGGATAGAGTGGCTGCCCCCTGCCGCGCCGAGTTGACGGCGTCAGCCTCGATCCCATTCACCTCCTGCCACGAGCCGCGCCAACCCGGATGTTGTCCTCGCCATCCCCAGATCTATCCGCCTTCCACGAGTTTCTCGGCGAGGGCGGCCTCATCACCGATGCCGCCAGCTTGACGCGCTACACCCACGATCAGCGCGCGTTGATGCAGGGGCAGACGCCTGGCGTCCTGCGCCCGCGCTCGACCGAAGACGTCCAGGAAATCGTCCGTCTGGCAGCGCGCCTCGGCTTCGGCCTCGTGCCTCAAGGAGGCAACACCAGCTATGTCGGCGGTGCCACGCCCGAACCCGGCCGCGGGCAGCTCGTCGTGACGCTCGAGCGGATGAGCCGGATCCGATCCGTCGACGCGACGGGCTTCACTCTTGCCTGCGACGCCGGCACGATCCTCGCCGACGCGCAGGCGGCTGCCGAGGCACGCGGCTGTCTGCTGCCGCTGAGCCTCGGTGCCGAGGGCAGCTGCCGTCTCGGCGGCAACGTCGGAACCAACGCCGGGGGCCTGCAGGTGCTACGCTACGGCATGACCCGGGACCTCGTGCTCGGCTTGGAGGTCGTGCTGCCGGACGGATCGCTGTTCTCCGACATGCGAACCTTGCGCAAGAACAACATCGGCTATGATCTGAAGCAGCTCTTCATCGGCGCCGAGGGTACGCTCGGCATCGTGACCGGGGTGGTGCTCAAGCTCTGGCCCGCGCAGACACGGCGTGCCACGGCTTGGGTGCAACTCGCGGCCGGCGCACCTATCCCGGCGATCGCCGCTCTGGTCCGACGGGAGACCGCTGACCTCGCCTCAGCCTTCGAGCTCATCTCGGCCTCATCGCTGGGTCTCGTCGCCGACATGCGCGGCGCCGAACTCGGGCTCGCGTCCGGTCCCGGCGGCGCGGTGCTGCTGGAACTCTCCGCATCCTCGGAGCGCATCCCGCTCGACGATATCCTTTCGGGCACTCTGGAAGCGCTGATCGAGGCTGGTCACGTCGAGGATGCTGCGCTCGCCCAGTCGGAGCGGCAGCGGCGCGAGATGTGGACGATCCGCGAGACCATCCCTGAGGCGGAGAAGCACGCCGGCGGATCGGTCAAGCTCGACATCGCTGTGCCGACTTCGGCGGTCGCCGACTTCCTGAACCAGGCCGGCGCGGTCGTGGAGGCGCATGCTCCGGGCACGCGTCTGTCGGTCTACGGCCATGTCGGAGATGGCAACATTCACTTCAATCTGATGGTGCCGCCGGGCCGCGATCGGATCGCCTTCACGCGAGAAATCGAGGCGGGCGTCGCTCACGCGGTCTACGCGGTGGCGCTCGACCTCGGCGGGAGCTTCAGCGCCGAATACGGCATCGGCCGGTTCAAGCGCGACTTGCTGAGCCGCTACGGCGATCCGACCCGCCTGGCCCTACTCGGCGCTCTCAAGCAGGCCATTGATCCGCATGGATTCATGAATGCGGGGGCGATGATCTGACCGGAACGTCCAGCGCGGGCTAGGCCGCATCCGTGATCTCGCTTTCATACCTGTCGGCTGGCCACATATCAGGGTCGGGCCGCTCGCAGGCTGCCGCGATTTCATCAGTCGGGCCGTCGTGCTCCGATGTGTAGGGCCTCCGTCCGAGCGCGCTGGTCCTCTTTCTCTTCCCGGATAGCTGCCTGCAGCTCGTCTGCCCTGGTCGGGGCCAGAGTCAGAGGAGAGCAGGGCGCCGCGTGACGGATCGGACCGGGGGAGAGGCCTCCGGCGGCCGTCGCGGAGAACCCAGATGGCTCTTGCAATCTCCGACGCGCCTGTCGCCCCGGCCGAGCGCGCCAACCTCTATCAGCAGATCACCGACCGGATCATCGCCCAGCTCGAGGCCGGCTGCGTCCCGTGGGTCCAACCCTGGGGCAGGGGACCTGGAACGGCCACGATCGCGATGCCGCGCAACGCCAGTACGGCCCGGGCCTATAGCGGCATCAACGTCATGCTGCTCTGGGACGCCGCCGTCGCCCACGGCTACGCCACCCAGCGCTGGCTCACCTTCAACCAGGTCCGGGCGCTCGGCGGCTCCGTCCGCTGCGGCGAGCAAGGCACGATGGTGGTCTACGCCGCCCGGTTCACGCCCAAGGACGAGCGCTGGCGCGCCGATCGCGAAGGCGGTGACGCCCGCGCCATACCCTTTCTGAAGCGCTTCACGGTCTTCAACGTCGCCCAGTGCGAAGGTCTGCCGGACGAACTCTCCTCACCGATGCGTCCGCCGCGCGAGGACCTGATTGTCCCGCGTTTCCGCGAGCTGATGGACGCCTCCGGTGTCACCATCCGGATCGGTGGTGACAAGGCACTCTACAGCCCGAGCCAGGATGTCGTCGTGCTGCCGCCGCCGGAGGCCTTCCACGAGTCGATCAACTTCCACCGGACCGCGGCCCACGAACTGTCGCACGCCACCGGCCACGCCTCGCGCCTGGACCGCCTGATGAAGACCCGCCACGGAAGCCCTTGCTACGCACGTGAGGAGCTCGTGGCCGAGATCTCTGCGGCTTTCGTCTGTACCAGCCTCGGCATCGTCCCGACGGTTCGCCATGCCGACTACATCGGCGCCTGGCTGGAGGTGCTGCGCGAGGACAACCGTGCGATCGTCCGGGCCGCGTCGCAGGCCAGCAAGGCCGCAGACTGGCTGCTCGGCCGCCTGCGCGGGTTTGAGGCCGTCGTAGCGGAAGAGGACGACCGTGCTGCCGGTGCTGCAGCTCATCAGGGGCCAGCCTGATGCGCTTCTGTCACAGGCATAGACCCGAGCCTATAAGGATACGTCCTGCAAGCGGGCGGCCTTCCTGCACAAGCAGCGCCGTGAGCGCGAGGTGCTATCCCTGTTCGCCGACCAGATCGCCGCCACACAGCACGATCCGGACGAGGAGATGGCACTGCGTACCGTCCGATGGGTGGGGGCCGAGCGTGACCGACGCCGGGAACGAGCTGCTGGTTGGCGCCGGGCTCGCGCGCGGCCCTTCGCCCTGGAACCGGACCTGCGCCGCACGATCGGCAGTTTGTGGCGGACATGCCTGTATCCGGCTGACGAAAGCTACCTCGCCGAACTGCTCCATCAGATCGCCGTCGGACGCCTCGATCCGACCCGACCACCGTAGATCTTCCATACCCCGACCCTGGTCCGGGCGACATCGAATCCCGATCGCATCGAGCACTTGGCATAGTCGGCCGATACGCGGCAGGTCCGCATCCGCCGCTGCATCGCCCCGATCTGGCTTCGCGAGGACCTGCAGGGGCGGGGAGGGCGGCCATGATCCCACAACCGGGACACAACGGTGGGCCACCGCGCGATGACCGGCCGGTGCAAGCACTGCCGGCATTGGCAGGCGCCATCGGCCGAAGAGCAGCGTGCCTACGAGTGGTTCCACCTCGGCCTGTCACGCCATCGCGTCAGGCGGCCGACGGGTGCCTGTGACCGCAATCTGATCGGTCACTGCTCGCCTCCGGCCTTCAGCGCCACCACGGCCGAATTTGACTGTCGAAACCTCGAGGCCTCGCCTCCGCCTCTATCGCAAAGGGGAGGGGGCCTCGTAACGGTTGGGAAAGTCGGTCACGTCGTCTGGCAGGGAAGGGAGGAGGAGATACCCGCCCGCTTCCTGCAGACTGAATTCGATTTGTGACGATATGCTATCGCTGATGGTCCTACAATCGAGTTTGGATCAACGTGTAGGAGATCCCGATGCCGAAATGGACAAAAAAACAGCTTCTGCCTCATCCGCCGGATCTTCCGATCGAGGAACGGGTCTGGCGCTATCAGCATAACATTTGAGTGATCCGCGAGTCCGGATGCCCAGTGCCTTCGAGTGCCTATATCGATACACTTGATCTCGTTGAGATCGAGATCTGGTTCCAAGACAGTGCCGATTGTCGCGATCGACTCGACACCCTCAGCGGAAAGTTGGACGGGCTGATCCGCGATGACGATCGGCCACCTCCAGAGTGAGAGGGGGCGCTTCGCTTCGTGACGGGATCGAGAATCGGGGAGAGGCCCCGGCGCCCGTCGCGGAGATCCAGACGATGGCCAACATCCCTCAGAAGCTCACCCTCGCACCCGCCCAGCCAATCCCCTTCAACAAGCTGGTGCTCAGCCAGTCCAACGTCCGACAGGTCAAGGCGGGCGAGTCGATCGAGGATCTTGCGGCATCGATCGAGCGGCGCGGCGGCCTGATCCAGAGCCTGCATGTCCGACCGGTGCTCGACGAGGCCGGTCGGGAGACCGGCATGTACGAGGTGCCCGCCGGCGGACGGCGCTACCGGGCTCTGGAGCTCCTGATCAAGAAGAAGCGTCTCACCCGGACCGCACCGATCCCTTGCATCGTCTCTGATCCGAGCAGCGCCGTTCTGGCCGAGGAGATCTCCCTGGCCGAGAACATCGAGCGTGCCCCGCTGCACCCGCTCGACCAGTTCCGCGCCTTCAAGGTGATGCTCGACAGGGGGATGACCGAGGAGACGATCGCAGCGGCCTTCACCATCCCGGTCCAGGTGGTCAAGCAGCGCCTGCGCCTGACCGCGGTCGCTCCGGCTCTCCTCGACGTCTTTGCCGACGACGGCATGACTTTGGAGCAGCTCATGGCCTTCACGATCACCGACGATCACGCCCGTCAGGTCCAGGTCTGGGAGGCGGTCCGCGGATCGTGGCAGAAAGAGCCCTACCAGATCCGCCAGAGGCTCACCGAGCGCACGGTGCCGGCCGGCGACAAGCGCGCCCTGTTCGTCGGCGTCGAGGCATACGAGGCTGCGGGCGGCGTCATGCTGCGCGACCTGTTCCAGTCCGACGGCGGCGGCTGGCTGCACGACGTCGCACTCCTCGATCGCCTCGTCGACGCTAAACTCAAGACCGCCGCCGCCGAGATCGCCGCCGAGGGTTGGAAGTGGGTCGAGGCAGCGCCCGCGCTCCCCTACGGCCATCAGATCGGCCTCCGCCACCTCAAGGGCGAGATCGTCGACGTCACGGCCGAGGAACGCGCAACCATCGTCGCGTTGAAGGTCGAGCAGCAGAAGCTCCTCGACGCGTATGACAGCGCCGAACTCCCCGACGCCGTCGACGAACGCCTCGGCGAGATCGAGGAAGCCCTCGACGAGCTCGCCGAGCGGCCACTCCGTTACGACCCGGCCGAGATCGCGCGGGCAGGGGCTTTCGTGAGCATCCGTCACGACGGCCGGCTCCAGATCCAGCGCGGCTATGTCCGGCCCGAGGATGAGCCGCCGGCCGCCGATGGCCAGGGTGTCGCCGAGCCGGATCAGACCGAGAGCGAGCAGGGCCAATCTGCACTGGGCTCAACGGAAGCCGCCGCCATGCCCACGATCCAGCGTAGCGTGATCACCATCGGTGGCTACCCGGTCGACTCCGAACCGGAGAAGGAAGACGGCATCCGACCGCTACCGGACCGGCTCCTCGCCGAGCTGACGGCGCACCGCACACTGGCCCTGCGCGAGGCGCTGGCGAGCAACCCGGAGGTCGCGCTGACGGCACTGCTGCACAAGCTCGTGGTGGATGCCTTCCACCATGCCACGGCGACGGGCTGCCTTCAGGTCACGGTCCGAGAAGCGCATCTCATGTCCGCGACCGAGGATCTGGCTGACTGCGCTTCCAGCCGCTCCATCGCCGAGCGCCACGAGGCCTGGGCCGCTAAGGTGCCTGAGGATGACGATGCGCTCTGGGATTGGCTGGCCGGCCTCGACGCGGCGAGCCGGATGGCACTCTTGGCGCACTGCGTCAGCTTCGGCCTCAACGCCCAGTACGAGAAGCCGAACCCGTACAGCGGCTTTGGTGTCTCCGAGCACGGCCTCAAAGTTCGCCTCGGCCAAGCCGATCGACTGGCGCGGGCGACCGGCCTCGACATGGCCGCGGCAGGGTGGCGGCCCACGGTCGCGACCTACCTCGGCCGGGTGCCCAAGGCTCGCATCCTCGAAGCCGTGCGCGAGGGTGCGGGCCAACGAGAGGCCCAGCGGATCGACCATCTCAAGAAGGCCGATATGGCGCGGGAGGCTGAGCGCCTGCTGGCGGACACCGGCTGGCTGCCGGAACCGCTGCGCCTGGATCTGTCCGACGGTATCTCGGCGGTGCCGGACGAGCCGTTCCACGCCGTCGCAGCCGAGTGAGCCGCCGGTATCCGGGGCGCCCGCATCGGCGCTCGGGGCCGCCCTCAGGCCGCGATCCGCCGCTTCCCGGGCTTCCGCTTCCCAACAGCGGCCACAGATTGTCCCGGCCGCTCTTTCGCCTCGGCGACCGGTCGTCCGAGGCCGTGCTTCCGAGCGAGGGCGGAGCGGAACTCGGAGTAGCCCGGCGCCGTCATTGGATAGTCGGGCGGCAGGCCCCACTTCTCTCGGTACGTGTCCGGCGACAGACCACGCTTGCCGAGATGGCGGCGGAGCGACTTGTACGGCCGGCCGTCTTCGAAGCTGATCAGCGCCTCGTGGGTGATCGAGCGGGCGATCTCGGCCTTCGTGAGCCTCGGCCCGGGTTGCGGGTCCGCGGCCGCGCCGCACTTGGCCAAAGCCGCGTGAATCGCGCCGATCATGCGGGTTACCTCGCCCGCCCGCACGGAGTTGCTCGCCACATAGGCGACCACGATATCGGTCACCAGCTCTATGATCGGCCGCGGGCGCGGATCATCGGTCTTCATGGTGTCGAAGTGACTCCTGGATCTGAGACAATAGCTCGATGTGATCTGTGGCCGGAGGGCACGTCAATTCGACATCTGTACCCTGACGGATCGCGCGAGGCTATCTCAGCCGCAAAAGCTTGCAGACATTGGCCCGGTTCAATGGAGCATTGGGCTCGCGATCAGAGGTTCCCAGTGATCGAACGAAATCGACGGCGGTTTCGAGAGCATCCCAGCCTCCACGCGTTCGATCCTTTAGATGTCTGAGCATCGGCGCTGCCACCACTGGGCTTGCGATGCCCGGTGTCGACTCGTCGTGATCCCCTGCCTTGCCCGCTTTGCCGTTGGAGCGGCGAGGGGAGTATCTATTTCGGCAATCCGGAATATCTGAAGGAGATATCCATGCCCCTCTTCGTCAGGGATTAGAGCGTCGACGCGCTCTCCGAGGAGCTCATGGCGATCAAGGGCACCAACAAAACCGAAGCGGTCCGGCAGGCACTCCAGAATGAGATCGCCCGGGAAAAAAGCAAGGCCCACCTCGGGGAGCAATCCGCGGCGTTCGCCCGCCAGCTTCGAACGCGTGCGGGACCGGATCCCGAGCGGGTCGACAAGGCGTTCATCGATGGGCTGTTCGAGCGTGGCTGAGGGGGCGACCGATGTTCGTTGATGCCTCCGCGCTCATAGCCATCCTCCCCGACGAAGCGGATGCCCGCGCCCTGGGGGTCCGACTGCAGCAGGCGCGCCGACGCATGACCTCGCCCCTGGCCGTGTGGGAGACCGCGGTAGCGGTGGCCCGCATCCTCGACCTGCCGATCACCGAGGCGCGCAATGCGGTAGGGGGTATCTCGACCTCGCCGGCATCCAAGTCCTGGCCGTGCTGCCCGGGGCCGCGATCAGTGCCCTCGACGCCTACGACCGCTTCGGCAAATGCCGGCATCCAGGGGCCCTCAACATCGGCGACCGCTTCGACTGCGACTGTGCCTGCACGTACCGGCCCCCGCTGCTTTACAAGGGCGACGACTTCCCGCTCACCGACATCGAGGCCGGGTGAGGCCGACGGTTCGCCTGCGACCCCTCCTGCCTGTTCGACCGCCCGCTCACCACGCGACCTCTGACGATGGCTTGATCTAGCCGGGTCCGCTGACGCCTCGGCCGTCTGGCCGCAACGGCGGCCGGGCATGTTTCTTCCGGTGCTGGCTCCGCCCCTCTGCGGGGGCCGAGTCCGGCATTCCATCGCGAAGCAAGAAACCCGCCCGGCCGCCATCCTCCGCTGCGCTTCGGCCTGCACACCCCACCCCACGCGGCGAGCCGCGTGGGGACCCCATGGGGCAGGTGCGGCGCCGGCCGCCTCCGGCTTTCCGATCGCCATCGAGGCCGCGGCGGTCGCGGGCTCGGCGACAGGCAACGGGAAACACCATGGCGACCATCGGCACCTTCACCCGCACCCAGGACGGCTACGTCGGCGAGATCGTCACCCTCACCGTCAGGGCACGCAACGTCCGCCTCGTCCCGAACACGGCGATGAACGAGAATGCCCCGAGCCACCGGATCTACGCCCGCGGAGCCGAGATCGGAGCGGCTTGGACCAAGCTCTCGGAGGAGCAGCGCGAGTATCTGAGCCTGAAGCTCGACGATCCCAGCTTCCCCGCCCCGATTTACGCCAAGCTCTTCGACGACGAGCAGGGCGACACGGCGACGCTGATCTGGTCTCGGCCCAACGGGCGCCGCGACTGAGCGGCTTGCCTAGCCCCGCCCGGCACGACCGGGCGGGGCCTTCCCTCATGCGATCACGGTGAGCGCTGTTCCGAAGGTGGCCATCCTGAGCGGCCGATCAGTGAGAGGAGGGCGTTGACGGGTCGATCTCGTATTGTCTTGGGATAGTTCCGGTCGCCTCGATCTTGTGAGTCGCATCGCGTACGTGCGTAACCCGCCGCATAGCCCCGGCTTATCTAGCGAGACCATCGCAGGGAGATTTTGTTTTCTTCTTTCCGAACTAGTCTGGCGGCGTAGCAATGATTGACCACATCCTTGGCCCCAACCCGATGGTCTGTGTCATCGACCGTGGGACGGTGTTATGAGTCGAACCGATTTTTCTGACTTGGCGCGCCGCCTCGCCGAGGAGGCCGAGGCGGTCTGTCGGGCCTACCTGTCGAACGGTCGGCGGCAGGGCAACTACTGGCGGGTCGGTGACGTCTACAACGCCGCCGGCGCTTCCCTTCATGTCCGTCTCACCGGGCCCACATCCGGTCCGCGCGCTCGCGGCCGATGGGCGGACGAGGCCACCGGCGAGTTTGGCAATCTCCTCGACCTGATCCGGCTCAACCGCGGCCACGACTCGTGGTCTGAAACTCTCAAGGAAGCACGCAGCTTCCTGCGCATGCCGCGACCGCAGACGGAGCGCTCCGCCACGCCACCGCCGGCGGCTTCCTCGTATGATCCCACCGAGTCGGCCCGCCGTCTCTTCCGATGTGGCCGGCCCCTGAGAGGTACGTTCGCCGCCACCTACCTCGCGGGACGCGGGCTCGATCATCCCTTCGACAGTTCCGCCCTGCGGTTCCACCCCCAGTGCAACTACCTGCACGACGACGGCACCTGGGCGCAGCATCCGGCGCTCCTCGCCGCCCTCACGGATCTGAGCGGGGCGATCGTGGCGATCCAGCGCACGTGGCTCGCACCGGATGGGCGCGGCAAGGCCCACCTCGACGAGCCGCGGCGAATGCTCGGCCAGTCGTTCGGTGACGCCGTCCGCTTCGGCGGCAGCATTCCCGACATCCTGCTCGCCGGCGAGGGGCTGGAGACGGTGCTGTCGGTGCAGGCCGTCCTCCCGGCGGTCCCCGCCCATGCCGCGCTCACCGCCAATCGCCTGTCCGCTCTTCTTCTCCCGCCCGGACTGCGCCGCCTCTACGTCGCCCGCGACAACGACGCCGCAGGCCTTCGCGCCCACGAGGGCCTGCGCGCCCGGGCAGAGGCCGACGGCGTCCAGGTCTGGGAACTCGTGCCGGCGGCCGACGACTTCAACACCGACCTGCAGCAGCTTGGGCCCGCGGGCTTGGCGCTGCACCTGGCGCCGCAGCTCGCCGAAGAGGATGCGATGCGCTTTCTCCGTCTGGAGGCCGTGTAGGCCCCTCCCAGGGCCTGAATCGGTCGAGGATGCGGGGAACCGGCTGCTTGACGGGGATGGGCCTCATGGCCCCGGAGAGCGCGCGCAGCGGCCTTCTCGGAGGGCGACCTATACCCGGGCGATCGTCGGGTTCAACGGCACGCCGTCCGGCGCTGCGCTTGGCCCTCGGGGCAAGCCCTCTTCGGGTGATCCCGCCGCCCCGCCCGGGAGACCGGCCGCCATCAAGGCCGCGGCGGTCGCGGCTTCCATCGCCCGGAGGCCATCCCATGCTCGATCAGCTCGACGCTCCGTCTACCTTCCTCGCAGATCACGCCACCGAGGCGGATCCCAGTCTCCTCAGCGAGCTGCTGACGCAGCACCACCGTCCGTTCGAGGAGCACGCCGACCCGCGGCCGATGCCGAAGCCCGAAGCCGTCGAGGAGGCACTGGTCGGCGCGATGAACGCCCTCGCCGACCTGTTCACCGAGACGCGCCTTGAGGACGACACCGACGATGTTCTGTGGGGCTTCGTCAACCTCTTCCACCGGCGCGTCGAGATCCTTGATCGCAAGCTCGACGACAACGAGGTGGCGCAGCGCCAGTCCCAGCGCGAGCAGGACGGCAGCGAGGTGCGGTCCGTCGAGCTGGAGCGTCAGATCGCCCTGGGGCTCAGCCTGACCGAGCGGCGCAACGCCTTCGAGTTCTCCCGCGACGCCGCGGCCGGGATCTACCGCGTGCTCACCGGCACGCCCTGGCGCCCCCGAACCGGCTCCCAGATCAATCGCGCCACGATGACGGCGGCGATGATCGACTCGCGCGATTTCCTGGCGGCCAAGCGCAAGGCCGACACCGAGCTCCTGGTCCCGCCCGGGCCGCGGATCCTCTTCACCGGCGGCCAGGACTACCAAGATGTGGACCGGATCTGGGCCGTCCTCGACAAGGTGCGCGCCAAGCATCCTGACATGGTGCTGCTGCACGGCGGCAGTCCCAAAGGTGCCGAGCTGATCGCCGCCAAGTGGGCCGACACCCGCAAAGTGCCCCACGTCGCCTTCAAGCCCGACTGGACCCGCCATGGCCGAGCTGCACCCTTCCGGCGCAACGACCTGATGCTCGACCAGATGCCGATCGGCGTCGTGCACTTCCCCGGCAACGGCATCTGCGACAACCTCGCGGACAAGGCTCGGGAGCGGGGTGTCCCGGTCCGGCGGGGTGTCCGGGCTAGCGCATAGCCGCCGGCTTGCCGGTAGCCCTCGATCGGTGTTTCCTCCCACTCAGGCCACGTGCGCCGGTCTCCAAGCCCAAGGCGCGAGGCTGCCGGAGGGCCGGAGCCGGTCGAGCCGGACTTGACGATGAACGCGCGACGGCGGATTGCTGACCGACTGCGCGCGATCATTGAACGGCGACCGGCCTTTATGCCATGATGGGTCATGGCCGAAGCCTCCATCATCACGCCCGATCTGCAAGCCCGCGTCGATGCCATCGCTGCGCGCTCGGGCCGTGCGCCCGCTGCGATCATCGCCGACGCGCTCGAACACGGCCATTCGCTCGACTGGCAAGAGCGCTATGTCGATGAGGTGATGGCCGGCCGTGCCGACATCGCCGCCGGTCGGATCGCCTCGCCTGAGGATGTCGAGCGGGTGTTGAACAAGTATCGCCCGAGCTGATGCAGGTCGTCTGGTCCAGACGCGCGCTCGATCATCTCGAAGTCATCCAGGACTACATCGCGCAGGACAGCCCTGCCGCTGCCTACAAACTCGCCCTCACTGTACATGAGCGCGTCCTGGCCCTGCTGCCGGATCACCCGCTGATCGGCCGGTCCGGACGCGTCGCCGGCACCCGAGAGTTGGTCATCCCGGGCACAGCGTACATCGTGGTCTATGAGGTGAGCGAGCGGATCAATATCCTTGCGGTGCTGCATGGCGCTCGCGAATGGCCGGCTGAGTTCGTGGCGCCCGAACAGTAGGCCTTGACGGGGGGCGAAACAAGACGGGCACAAAGCTTGGCTGGATGAACAGTTCAGTAGCGCTCTGAATTTTAATCGATCTGTATATCAAGGATAATGGTACTATCGTAATCTCCCGGTCTGACTGTAGTTTGCCGCAGCAGAGATAAATATCGACACCGCTACGAGAAAACGCACGTCCTCAATATAGGATAGCTTAGTTGTGATTTCTTGGATGCGCTGCTAGATCGGATTGAGCATCCTCTTCTCATCCGGCAATAGATAATTGACCGGCACGTCGAGAATGTGGGCGATGACGTAGAGCGTCGAGGCTGGAATGCGGCTCAGACCGCGCTCGTACTTCCGCATCTGCTGTCCGGAGAAGCCCAACATCCCGCCGAGCTGTCCATAGCCCAGGCGGCGATCCTGGCGGTGCTTTCGGATCCGCTCGCCGATGTCCCGATCCAGCGGCCCGGCCTGACGGGCGCGCAGATCCTCGGCCTCGATCCACCCCAATGGATTGCTGCCATCCTTCGACATGCCCGGCGCGTCCCGACTCGGGAGGCCCGTGTCTGCGGTGCGCCCCCGCAAACGAGCCTCGACCACCCAACAGTCGGGGAGTTGGAAAACCGCAGAAAGTCGGTCCCTACGACCTTTAGCACCGAGGCGCCTGAACATACGTCGCAGGCTCCCCGACCCAGGAGGTCAAGGATTGCGGTGCCCAAACCGGCGGGCACCAAACCGCTTTCTGTGGGGTTTCCACGCCCCAGGGCGGCGCGTACCACCCCGCGGGTAGAATACGCGATCTCAGAACGGCCATCCAGCGTTCTGTGTCGAAGGGAAAGCCCGGTCGCTTCTTTTGCGAACTGCCGAGAGCCGAGAGATGCTCCCGTACGATCCGCTCTGAGGGACGTGGCTTGGACGGGATCCGGATGACACGGTAGTGGCCCAAAGCCAGCATGGCATCACGCTCGCGATCCTTCGCACCATCATGGCTGGAATCGTCCAGCTCTATGATCGCTTCGACCGATCCCGCATAGGGATCAAGAACGACAAAATCAGTGATTTTCTGGCTGAATTTGTTCCGTGTTCGCCAGAATTCTTTCGCGCTGAGACCCCGCTGTGGCTTCAGTAGAGCGCCCGTGGCGACTTGGCAGGCAATATGATACCTGGGAAGGACTCGACGCAGGATGTTCAATAGGTCAAGTTCGGCCCTCGTCAGAAACGGCTTACGTTCGATCTTGAGTCTGTCTTGGCCACGTATTTTCGAGGTTATATAGTGAGCAAATATGAGCGCGCACCAGAGGGATATTGCGCAGATAATTGGCGGATAGGATGCTATATCAATCCGTGGCATCATGATTAAATTCTTCAGACTGCATAGCCAAAAACTATCATGCCATGCAGCCTTGTCATCGGGGTGCTGATTGAGGGAGTTGAAAATTCGGGCCGTTCGATGGGTGCGTCTTTCCGGTGCCAAGGCCCCTCCAGGCCGGGCTCTACTCGCCCCGCCGGGGCTCCCCGAACCCGCTGCGCGGTTTCGGCCCCTGCGGGGTAACGATCCCTCGCACAACGCGCAGCCGCGCGTGCGGCAGGCGCTATGCGCCTCTGCGCCCTCTCGGGAGGCAGAAGCCGCCGAGAGTCTCCCGCGGGTCACCCGCAGCCGTATGGCTTGGGGATCGGCCGGCTCGGCCCGGAGCCTGTCGGGGATTCGGTGCTGCCCGTGCCTCATGCGGCACCGACGGCTCGGCATCGCTCGCGTCCTCTCTGGCGGCCGGACCGTCCCCGGCACGATTGACGACGAGAGATCACGCCCCGGGACCGTCCGATAGCCGCCGGGCGAGGTTTTTCCCCTGCCGGCTCCGCCGGCATTCCTCGCGCACCAACAAACCCCGCCCTGGGGCCCCTCTACGCTCCGCTCGGGGCTCCTCCGGCACCTCCGCTACGCTCCGGGTCCGGCGGAGTATCGGACGATCCCGTTGCGCGATTGGAGGTCGTCATCGCGCTTGGGACGGTCCCGAGCGCACGGGGGACACGAACGATGCCGAGCCTCACCGCCACCTCGACCGCCAACCGCAACCTCCTGTTCCAGATCGAAGAGCTCCGGGCCGAGCTGGCCTCCGTCACCTGCCCGAAAGAGCGCCGTCAAATTCAGCGTGAGTTACGCGCCGCGAAAGCCCAGCTCATCGCCTGACTGTGGGGGCCGCCTCCCCGGGCGGCCCGTCCTCCATCTCATGGCAGACTGCTTCGCAGGAGGTCGGAGCATAGTCGCGACCATGCATCTGAGTCGGAACCCAATCAGCTTGAGCATGAGATGGCCGCTTTCGACCCTTCTCGGGCGTTCGGAAGTTCTGCTTACCGGCGGTCTGATTGGCCCTGAATGACCGGGGCTGGCCGTAAGCGGAATGACCGCTTCGGAGCAGCCTCGCCGGAAAAGCGGACCTACACACCACCGCTGCTCCGGTATCGATACGCCTCTTGCGCCACTGGTCGGGGCCAAAGAATGTTTGATCAACCCTGGTTAAGCGACGCGCCAAGGTGATCCATGATCGCTCTCACCTTCGCAGACGGTCTCGGACCCGCCGGGAAGACCGCGTAGACCTCGGCAGGATCGAGCCGATAGGGCTCAAGCACCTGGACGAGCTGGCCGGCACGCAGCTCATCCCCGGCCATGACGCGGGTCGCCAGCGCGATGCCCATGCCGGCCACCGCAGCGGCCAGGATCCCCGGCGCCGAGTTGATCCAGAGGCGCGCGGGGACATCGACGGTGGTGACGGTCCCGTCGCGCGTGAAGCGCCAGCTCTCGCGACCGAACAGGCCGTGCTGCACGATGCAATCGTGCCGAGCGAGTTCGGCCGGGATAACGGGTGTGCCGCGGGATGAGAGATAGGCCGGCGACGCGACCACCAAGCGTTCGACCGTCGCAAGCCTGCGGGCCCCGAAGGTTGAGTCTGCCAACGGGCCGACGCCGAGGCGGATGGCGATGTCGACCCCGTCCATGACGAGGTTTTGGCGCGCGTCGCTCATGGTGATCTCGATCCGGAGGCCCGGATGCCGGGCCAGGAACGTCGCGAGCGCGGGGACGACGGCCCGGGAGCCGTAGAGCACTGGCATCGCCAGACGGATCGCGCCCTGGAGCGAGTCCACTCCCCGGGCCGCCTGCTCGGCCTCCTCAAGCTCCGCGAGGAGGGATCGCGCGCGTTCCAGGTACAGGCTGCCGGCTTCCGTCAGGGAGATGCTACGGGTGGTGCGCAGCAGCAGCGTCGTGCCCAGCCGTGCCTCAAGCGCGCCGACGATGCGCGACACGGAAGGTTGCGAGAGCATCAGTTCGCGTCCCGCGCGCGAAAGGCTGCCGGTCTCCGCCACGCGGACGAACACGGCCATTTCCTGCCAACGGTCGCTCATTCGCATTCCGAATAGATGATCTCCGGGGCGAACGGATACATCGAATGGGGTGGATAGGCTATCTCCCCCTGCGGGGCGCCGTCGCGGCCGCCCGAGCATCCACAGCCTCAGCCTCAGCCTAATAGGAGAAGGGTCTGCAATGGCCATCAAGATCTACGGCGACCCAGGTTCCGGCAGCCGGCGCCGCGTCACCGCGGCGGCCGCTGCCATGGGCGTGAACATCGAGGTCGTGGACATCGACCTCTTCAACGGCGAGAGCCACACGCCCGAGTTCCTGGCTTTGAACCCACACGGCCTGTCGCCCGTGATGGTGGACGGAGACCTCGTCCTTTACGAGTCCGCGGCCATCAATCTCTATCTCGCCAAGAAGGCGGGGAGCGACTTGGCGGGTCGAACGACGCGGGAGCGGTTCGAGATCCTCCAGTGGATGTTCTGGTCGGGCGAGCAGTGGCGCGTGTTCGCGACCCTCACCTTCAACGAGGTGCTCGCCAAGCGCTTCATGGGGCAGCCCGCAGAGGAAGCCATTGTCAAACTGGCGGCCGACAAGATCCGCGCTGCCGCCGGCGTGCTGGACGCGCACCTCGCGAAGCACAGCCACATCGTCGGCGACCGCCTGACGCTGGCCGACTTCGA
>NZ_JBQEPK010000027.1:0-80443 GCF_052045615.1 Methylobacterium sp. 22177
ATGGGCAAGGAAAAGTTCTCCCGCACCAAGCCGCACTGCAACATTGGCACGATCGGCCACGTCGATCACGGCAAGACGTCTCTGACGGCTGCGATCACGAAGGTTCTGGCCGAGACGGGCGGGGCGACGTTCACGGCCTACGACCAGATCGACAAGGCGCCTGAGGAGAAGGCGCGCGGGATCACGATCTCGACGGCGCACGTGGAGTACGAGACGCAGAACCGTCACTACGCGCACGTCGACTGCCCCGGCCACGCCGACTACGTGAAGAACATGATCACGGGCGCGGCGCAGATGGACGGCGCGATCCTGGTTGTGTCGGCGGCCGACGGCCCGATGCCGCAGACCCGCGAGCACATCCTGCTGGCCCGCCAGGTCGGCGTGCCGGCGCTGGTGGTGTTCCTCAACAAGGTCGACATGGTCGACGACGAGGAGCTGCTGGAGCTGGTCGAGCTCGAGGTGCGCGAGCTGCTGTCGAAGTACGACTTCCCCGGCGACGACATCCCGATCACCAAGGGCTCGGCGCTGATGGCGCTCGAGGACAAGGAGCCGAAGATCGGCAAGGAGGCGGTCCTGGCGCTGATGGCGACCGTGGACGCCTACATCCCGCAGCCGGAGCGTCCGATCGACATGCCGTTCCTGATGCCGATCGAGGACGTGTTCTCGATCTCGGGCCGCGGCACGGTGGTGACGGGTCGCGTCGAGCGCGGCATCGTGAAGGTGGGCGAGGAAGTCGAGATCGTCGGCATCCGGGCGACCACCAAGACGACGGTGACCGGCGTCGAGATGTTCCGCAAGCTGCTCGACCAGGGCCAGGCGGGCGACAACGTCGGCGTGCTGCTGCGCGGCACGAAGCGCGAGGACGTGGAGCGCGGCCAGGTGGTGTGCAAGCCGGGTTCGGTGAAGCCGCACTCGAAGTTCAAGGCCGAGGCGTACATCCTGACCAAGGAGGAGGGCGGGCGCCACACGCCGTTCTTCACCAACTACCGGCCGCAGTTCTACTTCCGGACCACGGACGTGACCGGGATCTGCACGCTCCCCGAGGGCACCGAGATGGTGATGCCGGGCGACAACGTGACCATGGACGTGGCGCTGATCGTGCCGGTGGCCATGGAGGAGAAGCTGCGCTTCGCCATCCGCGAGGGCGGCCGCACCGTCGGCGCCGGCGTCGTCGCCGCCATCAACGACTGAGCCCGCTGCCGGGGCGGCGCCGCGCGCCGCCCCGCCTCTCCGGCGCCGGTCCCCGTCTCGACGGGGGCCGGCGTCGTCGTTTCGGGGGGCAGAGCCGATCGGCGTCGCTTCCCGGCCGCTTCCCGGCCGCTCCCCGACCCCTTCCCGGCCACTTCCCGCGCGCGACCCCTTGCAAGCCGCGCCGCGATGGGGCATTGGGCGGTGCGCTAGGAGTGTAGCTCAACTGGTCAGAGCGCCGGTCTCCAAAACCGGAGGTTGCGGGTTCGAGTCCCTCCACTCCTGCCAGACATTCAGCCCGATCCCGCGCGGTGGCCCGGTCGACAAGCCGGGGGAGTTGCGCTAGAGCGGGCGCAATCCGAGATCTGAAGCGACCGTCGGTGCGGGCCCATCCGGGTCCTCGGCGCCGACGTTCGCATTCCCGGATGCGGTCTCTGCCTCGGGGCCGAACACGCACAGATACTGGCGCCATGGCATCGAACGAAGCGACCAAGAAGGTGGACCTGGTGCGCGGCGCGGCCCGCGGTCCCGCGAATCCGCCGCCCGCCCGGCCCGCGACCCCTGCCCGCGCGCCGCAGAAGCGCGCCACGCCGGGCGAGTTCTTCGCCCAGGTGCGCGACGAGGCCCGCAAGGTCACGTGGCCGACCCGCCGGGAAACCACGATCACGACGATCATGGTGTTCGTCATGGTCGTGGCCGCGAGCCTGTTCTTCACGGTCGTGGACCAGGCCCTGCGCTTCGTGGTCGGCCTGATCCTGGGCGTCTGAGGGCGGCTCGCCGCCGAACGGGGGTGTCCCCGGGGACTTGTCGGAGTTGAACGGAACCGTGTCGAAGCGCTGGTACATCGTCCACGCCTACTCGAACTTCGAGAACAAGGTCGCCCAGTCCATCAAGGACCAGGCGGCCCAGCGCGGGCTGACCGAGCTGTTCGACGAGGTGATGGTCCCGACCGAGAAGGTCGTGGAGGTGCGCCGCGGCCGGAAGGTCGACGCCGAGCGCAAGTTCTTCCCCGGCTACGTGCTGGTGAAGTGCGACCTCACCGACGAGGTCTACCACCTGATCAAGAACACCCCGAAGGTCACGGGCTTCCTCGGCGCCGACAAGTCGAAGCCGGTGCCGATCCCGGACGCCGAGGCCGAGCGGATCAAGGGCCAGGTCGCCGAGGGCGTCGACCGGCCGAAGCCCTCGATCTCCTTCGAGATCGGCGAGACCGTCCGTGTCGCCGACGGCCCGTTCGCTAGCTTCAACGGCACCGTCGAGGAGATCGACGACGCCCGCTCCCGCCTCAAGGTGGCGGTGTCGATCTTCGGCCGCGCCACGCCGGTCGAGCTCGAATACGCCCAGGTCGAGAAGGCCTGAGCCTCCTGATCGCGGCGGCGCTCCGGCCGCCCGCCCGTTCCGGCCGTCGCCCCGCGGCGGCCGCGAAACCGCCGCATCCCGGTGAGGATGCGGCACCATCCGCGGGAGAACCGCCCGGCTTCGCCTCCGGGATCCACGGCTCGCACCGCGACCTGCAACCGTCCGACCCGCCGCGCTTCAGGCCGCGTGGGGGCGGATTCTCATTGGGAGCAGTCCCATGGCGAAGAAGATCACGGGCTACGTGAAGCTTCAGGTCCCGGCCGGCGCCGCCAACCCGTCGCCGCCGATCGGCCCCGCGCTCGGTCAGCGCGGCCTCAACATCATGGAATTCTGCAAGGCCTTCAACGCGAAGACCGCGCAGATGGAGAAGGGCACCCCGATCCCGGTGATCATCACCGCGTATCAGGACCGCTCCTTCACCTTCGAGATGAAGCAGCCCCCGGTCACCTTCTTCCTGAAGAAGGCCGCCGGCCTGAAGCTCGGCAAGAAGCCGGCCTCCGGCTCCAAGACCCCGGGCAAGGGCCCGACGGTCGGCAAGATCTCGGAAGCGCAGCTCCGCGAGATCGCCGAGAAGAAGATGCCCGACCTCAACTGCGACACGGTCGACTCGGCCGTCGCGATGATCCGTGGCTCCGCGCGGGCCATGGGCCTCGAAGTCGTCGCGTAAGGGAGGGCAGCATGGCTAAGGAAGGCAAGCGCATCCGCGCCGCCCGCGAGGGCATCGAGGCGACCAAGCTCTACGCCCTCGACGAGGCGATCAAGCTGGTGAAGGAGCGGGCGACCGCGAAGTTCGACGAGACCGTCGAGGTCTCGATGAACCTCGGCGTCGATCCCCGCCACGCCGACCAGATGGTCCGCGGCGTCTGCAACCTGCCGAACGGCTCCGGCCGGACGGTGCGCGTGGCGGTCTTCGCCCGCGGCGCGAAGGCGGACGACGCCCGCGCGGCCGGTGCCGACATCGTCGGTGCCGAGGATCTCCTCGAGATCGTGCAGGGCGGCAAGATCGAGTTCGATCGCTGCATCGCGACCCCCGACATGATGCCGCTGGTCGGCCGTCTCGGTAAGGTGCTGGGCCCGCGCGGCCTGATGCCGAACCCGAAGGTCGGCACCGTCACCATGGACGTGAAGGGCGCCGTCGCCGGCGCCAAGGGCGGCTCGGTCGAGTTCCGCGTCGAGAAGGCCGGCATCGTCCACGCCGGCGTCGGCAAGGTCTCGTTCGACGCCGACAAGCTCGTCGAGAACATCAAGGCCTTCGCGGACGCCGTCGCCAAGGCGAAGCCCGCGGGCGCCAAGGGCACCTACGTCCAGCGCATCGCCGTCACCTCGACGATGGGCCCGGGCGTGAAGGTCGAGCCGAACACGGTTCTGACCGCCTGAGGCGAGGCACAGCGTCCACGCTGCGGAGCGCCCGGCCGGGAACGGCCGGGCGTTCTCCGTCGTGGGGGGCTCGCACCGGATCCCGGAGCGGGTCCCGCCGAGAGCCTCCCCGCCGCCCCGGAGCGGGGCGGTGTCGCGCCGCGCGTATCCCCGTCGCGGTTACGAAGGGCGCCGGCGCGATACGGCCCGGGCCTCGGCAGGAAGACAAGCCGCGGTGGCCGCCACCGGGCCCGCGCTCCTCACGCCATTCTTAACCGCCGAGGGGGGCGCCAACGGCCGCGGCTGTGCTAGATAGGGCGCCATGCGATGCACCCTGACGGTCACCTCCAAGCGACGCATCCTGTGCGTCTTTCCCGCCTACACGCCGTCCTTCGGGACATTCTCCCACGCCTACCCGCTGATGGGCGGGGTGAAGGCGTTCATGCCGCCGCAGGGGCTGCTGCTGATCGCGGCCTACATGCCCGAGGCGTGGGAATGCCGGTTCATCGATGAGAATATCCGCCGCGCCGGCCCGGCCGACTTCGCCTGGGCCGACGCGGTCTTCGTCTCCGGGATGCACATCCAGGAGCCGCAGATCCACGACATCCGCGACCGCGCCCGCGCCGCCGGCAAGGTCACGGTGCTGGGCGGCCCCTCGGTCTCGGGCGCCCCGGAGAAGTACGGCGACTTCGACTACCTCCATATCGGCGAGATCGGCGACGCCACCGACCAGCTCGTCGCGCGCCTCGACGGCGACGTCACCCCGCCGCCCGACCAGGTGGTGCTGGAGACGAAGGACCGCCTCGCGCTCGCCGACTTCCCGGCCCCGGCCTACGAGCACGCGCCGCTCAAGCGCTACCTGATCGGCTCGCTGCAGTTCTCCTCGGGCTGCCCCTACCGCTGCGAGTTCTGCGACATCCCGCAGCTCTACGGCCGCCAGCCCCGCCTGAAGAGTCCCGAGCAGATGTGCGCCGAGCTCGACGCCATCGTCAGCCAGCCGGGCCATCCGGCGGTGGTCTACTTCGTCGACGACAATTTCATCGGCAACCGCAAGGCGACGCGCGAGATGCTGCCGCACCTCGTCGCGTGGCAGAAGAAGAACAACTACCCGCTCCAGTTCGCCTGCGAGGCGACGCTGAACATGGCCAAGCAGCCCGAGATCCTCGAGCTGATGCGGCAGGCCAACTTCATGACGGTGTTCGTCGGCATCGAGACGCCGGAGGCGGAGGCGCTCAAGGGCATCGACAAGACCCACAACGCCGCCGTGCCGATGTACGAGGCGATCGAGACCCTCAATTCCTACGGCCTGGAGGTGACTTCCGGCATCATCCTCGGCCTCGACTCCGACACCGACAAGTCCGAGCAGAACCTGATCGACTTCATCGACCGCTCGGCCATCCCGGTCCTGACCATCAACCTGCTCCAGGCGCTGCCCAAGACCCCGCTCTGGGACCGGCTGGAGCGCGAGGGCCGGCTGCTGCACGACGCCAGCCTCGAGTCGAACGTGCTGTTCAAGCGGCCCCACGATTCGGTGGTGTCGAGCTGGCGCCGGGCGATCGCGCACGCCTACGAGCCCGAGAAGATCTTCGAGCGGTTCAAGCACCAGTGCGCGGTGACCTACCCGAACCGGATCACCACGCCGACGGCCGGCAAGCTGACCTTCACCAACCTGCGCCGCGGCCTGATCCTGGGCTTCAACATCATCACCCGGGTCGGGATCTTCTCCGACTACCGCAAGCCGTTCTGGAGCGCGGCCGGCTACGCGCTGAAGCGCGGGCAGATCGAGGCGGTGTTCAACATGGGTTTCGTGGCCCACCACCTGATCCGCTTCACCCGCGAGGCCCTGCGCGGCGAGCACAACGCCTCGTTCTACGCCGCGAAGGCCGCGGAGGCGAAGGCCGCCCGCGACCGGAGCTGGTGGGAGGCGGCGCGGCGCAAGCTCGTGCCGGAGCGCGAGGCGGCGTAGCCCGGGTCCCGGGCCCGTCGGAGCGATGCAGCCGCGGCAGGGCTCCCGAGCAAGTCCTTGCCTGCGGCGGAAAAGTCGCGTTCCGGCCCTTGGCAGGCGGCTTGCTAGGCTCTATACACCGCGCCTCACGCATTTCATCCTCACGGAAGGAGAACGGCCGATCGGCCGGTTTCCGCTCGAAATGTCGCCCGGGCAACCGGGTGGCACTGGCCGGAAGGATCCCAGGGGCGACGAGCCCCGCGGAGCCTTGTCCGGCCATGTCCTGTCCGAGACTGCAGGTGCCGGTTCGCCGGCTTAATCCGCCAGCCTGCACAGACGGGGAAGACCGAATTCGTAAAGCCTCGCCCGGCCCCGGCCGCGGAGGGGTGTCGGTTTGAACCAACTCGCCCGAGGCGGCCCGGAAGGGTGCGCGCGGGGACAGGGCCGCGAAGCGTCGTTCGGACGTTCCCGGTCTTCCTGAAGGCCGAGACCACGTCCGGGCGGCATGTGCAACCGGCGGACCCGAGACCGGGTTCCGCCAACCGGAGAGAGCCCAGTGGACCGGACAGCTAAAGCTGATCTCGTCTCGACGCTCAACGGCGTGTTCAATGAGAGCGCCGTCGTCGTCGTGGCCCACTACAAGGGCCTCACGGTCGCCGACATGCAGAAGCTGCGCGCGCAGATGAAGCAGGCCGGCGCCACCGTGAAGGTCGCCAAGAACAGCCTCGCCGGCATCGCACTCGATGGCACGGACGTCGCCTCCATCAAGCCGCTCCTGAAGGGCCCGACCCTGCTCGCCTATTCCGGCGATCCGGTCGCTGCCGCGAAGGTCGCGGTCGATTTTGCCAAGGCTAACGACAAGCTCGTGATCCTCGGCGGCGCGATGGGGAAGACCGCCCTGAACCCGGACGGCGTGAAGGCGCTCGCCTCGCTCCCGTCCCTCGACGAACTGCGCGCCAAGATCGTGGGCCTCGTGCAGGCGCCCGCGACCAAGATCGCTCAGGTCGTCAACGCGCCGGCTTCCAAGCTCGCCCGCGTGTTCGGGGCCTATGCCAAGAAGGACGAGGCCGCCTGAGGCCCTTCAAAATCCATCCGTTCAAACCGATATCTGAGAGGAATTCAAAATGGCTGATCTCGCCAAGCTCGTCGACGACCTGTCCTCGCTGACCGTGCTCGAGGCCGCTGACCTGGCCAAGATGCTCGAGGAGAAGTGGGGCGTCTCGGCGGCCGCTGCCGTCGCCGTCGCCGCCGGCCCGGCCGCCGGTGGTGCCGCCGCCGCCGTCGAGGAGCAGACCGAGTTCACGGTCGTCCTCGCCTCCGCGGGCGACAAGAAGATCGAGGTCATCAAGGAGGTCCGCGCGATCACCGGCCTCGGCCTCAAGGAGGCCAAGGACCTGGTCGAGGGCGCGCCGAAGCCGGTCAAGGAAGGCGTCGCCAAGGACGAGGCCGAGAAGCTCAAGGCCCAGCTCGAGAAGGCCGGCGCCAAGATCGAGCTCAAGTAAGTCGACGATGGGCCGGTCCCGGCCCATCACCCCACGGAGGCTCCGCGCGAGCCTGTCGTGACCGGAGCCCGCGGGTCAGCGCCCGCGGGCTTTAGGCCGCTTCGGCGGATGGTCCCGCGAGGGACCGGCAAGAGATTCGGATCGGTGGCGCGGCTCGGCGGGGCGCGCGTCACGGCCCGGTGCGGGAGGTCCCTTTCGGGAACGCTTCCCCGGGCGCGAGGCACGCGGGTAGGAGCGAGGTCACATGGCCAACACGCTGGTCGGTCGCAAGCGCATTCGGAAGTTCTTCGGCAAGATCAAGGAAGTTGCCGAGATGCCGAACCTCATCGAGGTTCAGAAGGCGTCCTACGACCAGTTCCTGATGGTCGACGAGCCCGAGGGCGGGCGCGCCGACGAGGGGCTGCAGAGCGTGTTCAAGTCGGTGTTCCCGATCTCCGACTTCGCCTCCACGGCGCTGCTGGAGTTCGTGCGCTACACCTTCGAGGCGCCCAAGTACGACGTGGACGAGTGCCGCCAGCGCGGCATCACCTTCGCGGCGCCGCTGAAGGTCACGCTGCGCCTCATCGTGTTCGATGTCGATCCCGACACCCAGGCCAAGTCGGTCAAGGACATCAAGGAGCAGGACGTCTACATGGGCGACATGCCCCTGATGACGGAGAACGGCACCTTCATCGTCAACGGCACCGAGCGCGTCATCGTCTCGCAGATGCACCGCTCGCCGGGCGTGTTCTTCGACCACGACAAGGGCAAGACCCACTCCTCGGGCAAGCTCCTGTTCGCCGCCCGCATCATCCCGTACCGGGGCTCCTGGCTCGACGTCGAGTTCGACGCCAAGGACATCGTGCACGTCCGCATCGACCGGAAGCGCAAGCTGCCGGCGACGTCGCTGCTCTACGCGCTCGGCCTCGACGGCGAGGAGATCCTGTCGACCTTCTACAACAAGGTCGTCTACGACCGGGACGGCGCCGACTGGCGCGTGCCGTTCGACGCCGAGCGCATGAAGGGCATGAAGGCGACCGTCGACCTGATCGACGCCGATTCCGGCGAGGTCGTGCTCGAGGCCGGCAAGAAGCTCAACGCCCGCAACGCCCGCCAGATCACCGAGAAGGGCACCAAGTTCCTCAAGGCGACCGACGAGGATCTCGTCGGCCAGTACGTCGCCGAGGACCTCGTCAACGCCCAGACCGGTGAGATCTGGGCCGAGGCCGGCGAGGAGGTCACCGACAAGCTCCTGAAGAGCCTGGAGGAGGTCGGGATCACCGAGCTGCCGGTGCTCGACATCGACCACGTCAACATCGGCCCGTACATCCGCAACACGCTGGCGGTGGACAAGAATTCCAACCGCGAGGGCGCGCTGTTCGACATCTACCGGGTCATGCGCCCGGGCGAGCCGCCGACCCTCGAGACCGCCGAGGCGATGTTCCACTCGCTGTTCTTCGATTCCGAGCGCTACGACCTCTCGGCGGTCGGCCGCGTGAAGATGAACATGCGTCTCGACCTCGACGCCGCCGACACGGTCCGCACCCTCCGCAAGGAGGACATGCTGGCGGTGGTCAAGGCGCTCGTGGAGCTGCGCGACGGCAAGGGCGAGGTCGATGACATCGACCACCTCGGCAATCGCCGCGTCCGCTCGGTGGGCGAGCTCATGGAGAACCAGTACCGTCTGGGCCTCCTGCGCATGGAGCGCGCCATCCGCGAGCGCATGAGCCAGGTCGACATCGACACGGTCATGCCGCAGGACCTGATCAACGCGAAGCCCGCGGCCGCGGCCGTGCGCGAGTTCTTCGGCTCGTCGCAGCTGTCGCAGTTCATGGACCAGACCAACCCGCTCTCCGAGGTGACGCACAAGCGCCGCCTCTCGGCGCTTGGCCCGGGCGGTCTGACCCGCGAGCGCGCCGGCTTCGAGGTGCGCGACGTGCACCCGACCCACTACGGCCGCATCTGCCCGATCGAGACGCCGGAAGGCCCGAACATCGGCCTGATCAACTCGCTCGCCACCTTCGCGCGGGTGAACAAGTACGGCTTCATCGAGACCCCGTTCCGCCGCGTGCGCGACGGCGTGGTCACCGACGAGGTCGCCTACCTCTCCGCCATGGAGGAGGCGAAGTACTACGTCGCCCAGGCGAACGCCCAGATGGACGAGAACCGCAAGCTCACGGAGGACCTCGTGGTCTGCCGCCGGGCTGGCGAGGTGATCGTCGTCGGGCCTGAGCGCGTCGACCTCATGGACGTGTCGCCGAAGCAGCTCGTCTCGGTCGCCGCGGCGCTGATCCCGTTCCTCGAGAACGACGACGCCAACCGCGCGCTCATGGGCTCGAACATGCAGCGCCAGGCGGTGCCGCTGGTCCGCGCCGACGCCCCGTTCGTGGGCACCGGCATGGAAGCGGTGGTCGCCCGCGATTCCGGCGCCGCCATCGCGGCCCGCCGGGCCGGCATCATCGATCAGGTGGACGCCACCCGTATCGTCATCCGCGCCACGGAAGAGGCCGACGCCAACAAGCCCGGCGTCGACATCTACCGTCTTCAGAAGTTCCAGCGTTCCAACCAGTCGACCTGCATCACGCAGAAGCCGCTGGTCCGCGTCGGCGAGTTCGTGAAGAAGGGCGAGATCATCGCCGACGGTCCCTCGACCGAGTTCGGCGAGCTGGCGCTCGGCCGGAACGTGCTCGTCGCGTTCATGCCGTGGAACGGCTACAACTTCGAGGACTCGATCCTGCTGTCGGAGCGGATCGTGAAGGATGACGTGTTCACCTCGATCCACATCGAGGAGTTCGAGGTGATGGCCCGCGACACCAAGCTCGGGCCGGAGGAGATCACCCGCGACATCCCGAACGTTTCGGAAGAAGCGCTCAAGAACCTCGACGAGGCCGGCATCGTCTATATCGGTGCCGAGGTGAATGCGGGCGACATCCTCGTCGGCAAGATCACCCCGAAGGGCGAGAGCCCGATGACGCCGGAGGAGAAGCTGCTCCGCGCCATCTTCGGCGAGAAGGCCTCGGACGTGCGCGACACCTCCCTGCGGGTGCCGCCGGGCGTCACCGGCACGATCGTCGAGGTCCGGGTGTTTAACCGCCACGGCGTCGACAAGGACGAGCGCGCCCAGGCGATCGAGCGCGAGGAGATCGAGCGGCTCGCGAAGGACCGCGACGACGAGCAGGCGATCCTCGACCGCAACACCTACGCGCGTCTCGCGGATGTGCTGATCGGTCAGGCGCCGGTGGCCGGGCCGAAGGGCTTCAAGAAGGACACCACGCTCACCCGCGAGCTGATCAACGACTACCCGCGCTCGCAGTGGTGGCAGTTTGCCGTCATCGACGACCGTCTCATGACCGAGATGGAGGCGATGCAGAAGCAGTACGACGAGTCGAAGAAGCGCCTTGAGCAGCGCTTCCTCGACAAGGTCGAGAAGCTGCAGCGCGGCGATGAGCTGCCCCCCGGCGTCATGAAGATGGTCAAGGTCTTCGTGGCGGTGAAGCGCAAGATCCAGCCGGGCGACAAGATGGCCGGCCGTCACGGCAACAAGGGTGTCGTGTCGCGGATCGTGCCGATCGAGGACATGCCGTTCCTGGAAGACGGGACGCACGCCGACATCGTGCTCAACCCGCTGGGCGTGCCCTCGCGCATGAACGTCGGGCAGATCCTGGAGACGCACCTGGGCTGGGCGGCTGCGGGCCTGGGTCGCAAGGTGTCGAAGGCGGTGGATGCCTATCTGAAGACCCAGGACATCGCGCCGCTGCGGGAGGAGATGAAGGCGATCTACTCCCCCGGCGAGCTCGACGGCCTGACGGACGAGGAGCTGGCCGAGGCCGGCAACAACGTCCGCCGCGGCGTGCCGATGGCCACCCCGGTCTTCAACGGCGCCAAGGAGGCCGACATCGAGCAGATGCTGGAGATGGCCGGGCTGGACCGCTCGGCGCAGTCGACGCTCTACGACGGGCGCACCGGCGAGCCCTTCGACCGCAAGGTCACCATGGGCTACATCTACATGCTGAAGCTCCACCACCTCGTGGACGACAAGATCCACGCGCGCTCGATCGGCCCGTACTCGCTCGTCACCCAGCAGCCGCTGGGCGGCAAGGCGCAGTTCGGCGGCCAGCGCTTCGGCGAGATGGAGGTCTGGGCGCTCGAGGCCTACGGCGCGGCCTACACGCTGCAGGAGATGCTCACGGTGAAGTCGGACGACGTGGCCGGCCGCACCAAGGTCTACGAGGCGATCGTCCGCGGCGACGACACGTTCGAGGCCGGCATCCCCGAGTCGTTCAACGTGCTCGTCAAGGAGATGCGCTCGCTCGGCCTCAACGTCGAGCTCACCTCCTCCAAGAAGGCGGCCAACGACCAGCTGGAGCCGCCGGCGGACGCGGCCGAGTAAGAGAGAACCACACCTCCCGTGGCGGCGGGTCACCGCCGCCACGGTCGAGCGGGAAGGGGAGGGGCCTTCCGAGGTTGGACGACGGTGAGCAGCGCCCGCGCGGGGCGCGGCGCCGGATCTTTTTCAGGACGCGGTGGCCCGGCGCGGGGCTGCCGGCGTCAACAAGGAGCGGATCATGAACCAAGAGGTCATGAACCTTTTCAACCAGCAGGCCCAGCCGGTCAGCTTCGACCAGATCAAGATCTCGATCTCGTCCCCGGAGAAGATCCTCTCCTGGTCGTACGGCGAGATCAAGAAGCCCGAGACCATCAACTACCGGACCTTCAAGCCCGAGCGCGACGGCCTGTTCTGCGCGCGCATCTTCGGACCGATCAAGGACTACGAGTGCTTGTGCGGCAAGTACAAGCGCATGAAGTACAAGGGCGTCATCTGCGAGAAGTGCGGCGTCGAGGTCACCCTCGCGCGCGTCCGGCGCGACCGCATGGGCCACATCGAGCTGGCCGCCCCCGTCGCGCACATCTGGTTCCTGAAGTCGCTGCCGAGCCGCATCGGCCTGCTGCTCGACATGGCGCTCAAGGACCTCGAGCGGATCCTGTACTTCGAGTCGTACTGCGTCATCGAGCCGGGCCTCACCCCCCTGAAGGAGCGTCAGCTCCTGTCGGAGGAGGAGTACCTGCGCGCGCAGGAGGAGTACGGCGAGGACAGCTTCACGGCCATGATCGGCGCCGAGGCCATCCGGCGCATCCTGCAGGAGCTCGACCTCGACAAGATCGCCAACGACCTGCGCGAGGAGATCGCGGTCACCACCTCGGAGCTGAAGCCCAAGAAGCTCCTGAAGCGGCTCAAGATCATCGAGGCCTTCCAGATGTCCGGCAACAAGCCGGAATGGATGATCCTCACGGTCGTGCCGGTGATCCCGCCGGACCTGCGCCCGCTGGTCCCGCTGGACGGCGGCCGCTTCGCGACCTCCGACCTGAACGACCTGTACCGCCGCGTCATCAACCGCAACAACCGCCTGAAGCGGCTGATCGAGCTGCGCGCGCCCGACATCATCATCCGCAACGAGAAGCGGATGCTGCAGGAGGCGGTCGACGCCCTGTTCGACAACGGCCGCCGCGGCCGCGTCATCACGGGCGCCAACAAGCGCCCGCTGAAGTCGCTCGCCGACATGCTGAAGGGCAAGCAGGGCCGGTTCCGCCAGAACCTGCTCGGCAAGCGCGTCGACTACTCGGGCCGCTCGGTCATCGTGGTCGGCCCGGAGCTGAAGCTGCACCAGTGCGGCCTGCCCAAGAAGATGGCGCTGGAGCTGTTCAAGCCGTTCATCTACGCGCGCCTCGACGCCAAGGGGTTCTCGGCCACCGTCAAGCAGGCCAAGAAGCTCGTCGAGAAGGAGAAGCCGGAGGTCTGGGACATCCTCGATGAGGTGATCCGCGAGCACCCGGTGATGCTGAACCGCGCGCCGACGCTGCACCGCCTCGGCATCCAGGCCTTCGAGCCGAAGCTGATCGAGGGCAAGGCGATCCAGCTGCACCCGCTGGTCTGCGCCGCGTTCAACGCCGACTTCGACGGCGACCAGATGGCCGTGCACGTCCCGCTGTCGCTCGAGGCGCAGCTGGAAGCGCGCGTCCTGATGATGTCGACCAACAACATCCTGCACCCGGCCAACGGTCAGCCGATCATCGTGCCGTCGCAGGACATCGTGCTCGGCCTCTACTACCTGTCGATCGTGGCCGAGGGCGCGCCGGGCGAGTACAAGCCCGACAACGCCAAGAACCCGATGCAGGGCGTCTACGGCGACATGGGCGAGCTCGAGCACGCCCTGGCCGCCAAGGCCGTGTCGCTGCACTCGAAGATCAAGTGGCGCTGGACCGGCATCGGCCCGGACGGCGAGCCCCTGACCAAGACCTACGAGACCACCCCCGGCCGCGTGATCCTCTCCGGCGCTCTGCCGAAGCACGCCAAGGTGCCCTTTGACGTCGTCAACAAGCTGATGACCAAGAAGGAGATCTCGGCGATGATCGACACCGTCTACCGCCACTGCGGTCAGAAGGAGTCGGTGATCTTCTGTGACCGGATCATGGCGCTCGGCTTCAACCACGCGTTCAAGGCCGGCATTTCGTTCGGCAAGGACGACATGGTCGTGCCGGAGAACAAGTGGTCGATCGTCGACACGACCCGCGCGCTCGTGAAGGATTACGAGCAGCAGTACAACGACGGCCTGATCACCCAGGGCGAGAAGTACAACAAGGTGGTCGATGCCTGGGCCAAGTGCTCGGACAAGCTGGCCGCCGAGATGATGGGCCGCATCTCCAGCGTCCAGAAGGACGAGAAGGGTGCGGACAAGCAGGTCAACTCGATCTACATGATGAGCCACTCGGGTGCCCGTGGCTCGCCTGCCCAGATGAAGCAGCTCGCGGCGATGCGCGGCCTCATGGCCAAGCCGTCGGGCGAGATCATCGAGACCCCGATCATCTCGAACTTCAAGGAAGGTCTGGACGTGCTGGAGTACTTCAACTCCACGCACGGTGCCCGTAAGGGCCTCGCCGACACCGCGCTGAAGACCGCCAACTCCGGCTACCTGACCCGCCGCCTCGTCGACGTGGCGCAGGACGCGGTCATCCGCGAGGTGGATTGCGGCACGACGAGCGGCATCAAGATGCGCGCCATCGTGGATGCCGGCCAGGTCGTGGCGACGCTCGCCACCCGCATCCTCGGCCGCGCCACGGCGGAGGATCTGGTGGCCGCCGACGGCACGGTGATCGTCAAGACCGGCGAGACCATCGAGGAGCGGCACCTGCCGGCGATCAACGCCGCCGGCATCCAGGAGGTGAAGATCCGCTCGGTGCTGGTCTGCGCGACCAAGAGCGGCGTCTGCGCCACCTGCTACGGGCGCGACCTCGCCCGCGGCACGCCCGTCAACATGGGCGAGGCCGTCGGCGTCATCGCGGCGCAGTCGATCGGCGAGCCGGGCACGCAGCTCACGATGCGCACCTTCCACATCGGTGGTGCGGCCCAGATCGCCGACTCGTCCTTCATCGAGTCGAGCTTCGAGGGCACGATCAAGATCCGCAACCGGGCCGTGGCCAAGAACACGGACGGTGACCTGATCGCCACCGGCCGCAACGTGGCGGTCGTCATCGTCGGGTCGGACGGGGTCGAGCGGGCGGTCCACCGCCTGCAGTACGGCGCCAAGCTCCGGGTCGACGAGGGTGACAAGATCAAGCGCGGGCAGCGGATCGCCGAGTGGGATCCCTACACCCGTCCGATCCTCACCGAGGTGGACGGCATCGTGGCCTACGAGGATCTGGTCGACGGCCAGTCCATGACCGAGACCACCGACGAGTCGACCGGCATCGCCAAGCGCGTCGTCGTCGACTGGCGCGGCTCGGCCCGGACCTCGGACCTGAAGCCCGCGATGGTCGTGGTCGACCGGGACGGCAAGGCGCTCAAGCTGCCGCGCGGCTCGGACGCCCGCTACTTCCTGCCGGTCGACGCCATCATCGGCTTCGACCCGGGCGCGACGGTCAAGGCCGGCGACATCCTCGCCCGCGTCTCGACCGACTCGGCCAAGACCCGCGACATCACCGGCGGTCTGCCGCGGGTGGCGGAGCTGTTCGAGGCGCGGCGCCCGAAGGACGCGGCGATCATCGCCGAGAAGTCGGGGACCATCGCGTTCGGCCGCGACTACAAGAACAAGCGTCGGCTCACGCTGACGCCGCATGACGGCTCGGAGGCGGTCGAGTACCTGATCCCGAAGGGCAAGCACATCCACCTGCAGGACGGCGACGTGGTCGAGCTCGGCGATTACATCGTCGACGGCAACCCGGCGCCGCACGACATCCTGGCGATCAAGGGCGTGGAGGAACTCGCGGCCTACCTCGTCAACGAGATCCAGGAGGTCTACCGGCTGCAGGGCGTGTCGATCAACGACAAGCACATCGAGGTGATCGTCCGTCAGATGCTGCAGAAGGTCGAGGTGACCGACGGCGGCGACTCGGACATCCTCTCGGGCGACCAGATCGATCGCACGGAGCTGACCGACTACAACGAGAAGCTGCTCGCCGAGGGCAAGAAGCCGATCCAGGGCGTCCCGGTCCTGCTCGGCATCACCAAGGCTTCGCTGCAGACGAAGTCGTTCATCTCGGCGGCCTCGTTCCAGGAGACCACCCGCGTCCTCACCGAGGCGGCGGTCAACGGAAAGGTCGACACGCTGGAAGGCCTGAAGGAGAACGTCATCGTCGGCTCGCTCATCCCGGCCGGCACGGGCTCGATGGTGGCGGACATCCGCTCCATCGCCCGCCGCCGCGACGCGATGATCCTGCAGCAGAAGCAGGCCGAGAGCGGCGCGATGCCGGTCGAGGAGCTTCCGCCGGCCGCTGCCGAGTAAGATCACGGGTCGGACTGAGACGAGAGAGGGCGGCCTGCGGGCCGCCCTTTCCTTTTGTGGCGCGCCTTTCTCGGCGCGGCCGACTTTGCGGGCGCCGCGAAGCGATCCAGGGCGGCACCGCGAGTCCCGACGTCCCGCTGCCCTGGGCCCCATCGCTCCGCCCAGGGTGACGGTGAGGGCCGCGTCGACGGCAGCCGCCAACCCGAGCGCGGATCGAGACACCCGCAACCGTGCGGCCTTAACGGCGGCTCAACCATACCGCGCGATAAATCCCGTGCGGCCGCAGAAACACCCTGGAAACGGGGAGGATCGGGCCGGTTCGGGTGCGTGAGTGCGGGTCTGGCGTCGTGGGCACGAGACGAGGACGGGAATCGAGCCTGCGCTGGCTCTCGGCGGCCCTGACGCCCTGGATGGTCGGGCTGGGCCTCCTGGTGTCGTTCACCGCCGATGCCGGCACGGAGAACGCCATCGGGGCGAGCCGGCTCGGCGTGATCGACGCCGGCACGGTCCCGCCGCTGCCGCCCGGCACCGTGCTGATCGGATCGGCGCTCCGCCGCCTCGGGGACGAGCCGCCGCAGGCCGTCTTCAAGACCGGCGCGCACGTCTTCCCGGTGGTGCAGCGGGCCGGCAAGGGCGACCCCGCCCGGCCGCCGGCCGAGAGCTTCGCCCGCCGGGCGGCCAACCTGCGCGAGGCCGGTGGCGCCCTGGTCTTCGGCGACGTCACCGGCAGCGTCACCGGCGTGCTGACGCAGGGCTCCGCCGTCTGGGATCCGGAGTCCGAGCCGGAGGCCGCCTTCGTCCCCGTGCCGGATCTCGGCCTCACCACCGGCAGCGGCACCGCCGCCTCCACGGGCGAGGGGACGGCCGACCTCACCGAGGACGGCGGCCCCGAGCGCTTCGACGGCTCGACTCCGCCGGTGCCCCGCGCCATCGCGCTGTCCTCCACGACGCCGGCACCCGCGGACGCCATCCCGGTCGAGATCGCCGCGGCGAGCCTCGCGCTCCCCGATTTCGCGATCCGCACCGAGCGCCCGGACAATGCCCAGCCGGTGCCCGAGGACGCGCGCCGGCGCTACGCCGACCTGATCGACCCGAACGCCCTCGACAAGGAGCAGCGCTGCCTCTCGGAGGCGGTCTATTTCGAGGCCCGGAGCGAGCCCGAGGCCGGCCAGGCCGCCGTCGCCCAGGTGGTGCTCAACCGGGTGAAGAGCGGCCTCTACCCGGCGAGCGTCTGTGGCGTCGTCTACCAGAACCGGCACCACTACATGGGCTGCCAGTTCTCCTTCGCCTGCGAGGGCAAGTCCCTGCGCATCACCGACGCCGGCGCCTGGGAGAGCGCCACCCGCATCGCCCGCTCGGTGATCGAGGGCCGGACCTACCTCGCCGAGGTCGGCGCCGCGACCCACTACCACGCCGACTACGTGCGCCCGGGCTGGGCCCGCCGCCTGCGCAAGATGGACGTGATCGGCCGGCACATCTTCTACCAGCTCCGGGCCGGCCAGACCTGACCCCAGCCGGATCCGGCTTCGTAAGAGAGACTGTGGAAGATCCGAACAATCCTACCTAGGTAGGCGACGTCTAAGCAGTCGAAACCAAGGGTTAATTTTACCTTCGTTCCCGATAATGCTTGCGCGCCGGGCAACGAGTCTGGCCTCTGGTACGTCGAGACGAGCGCCGCGTCCGCGCCGCGTCTCGTAGTAATGCGTATCAGAGGACTCCCATGACCGCGCCGGTCGCTCGCACCGCTCTCCTCGCCGCCGCCCTCGGCGGCGCGCTCCTCGCTGCACCCGCCCAGGCCGGCGGCTGCTACGGCTCCGAATGCTATCGCCGCGTCGTCACGCCGCCGGTCTACGACACCGTGCAGGAGAACGTGCTGGTGCGTCCGCCCCGCACGGTCTACCGCACCACGCCGCCGGTCTACGACACGGTGTCGGAGCGCGTGATGGTCTCGCCCGGCGGCCGCTACTGGCAGACCAGCCGCGGCCCCGGCGGCGAGCTGATCGGCTGCTGGGTGACCACGCCGCCGCGCTTCGCCGTCCGCACCCGGACCGTGCTGATCCGCCCGGCGCAGACGATCCCCGAGACGATCCCGCCGGAATACGCCAGCGTCAGCCGCCGCGTCCTCGTGGCGCCCGCCCGGGCCGGCTGGGCGCCGATCGGCGGGGGGTACGGCTACCGGCCCGCGGCCTACGGTGGCCCGGTCGTCGGCTCGATCCCGGACGCCCTCGGCATCACCGGGGCCAGTTCGTCGGATATCGGCGTCGGTCTCGGCTTCTACACGGGCAGCCGGTACGAGGGATACTGAGCCGGCAGCGACCGCCGTCGCCTTGATTCCGGGCGGCCCGGCCACACCTCACCGCGCAGCACGGGAGGTGACGATGGGGACGTTCAAGGCCTGGGTGGTCGAGAAGAACGAGGCCGGCCAGAGCCTCGCCTTCAGGGATTTCGACGACGCCGACCTGATGGACGGCGACGTCACCGTGCGGGTGACGCACTCGACCCTGAACTACAAGGACGGCCTCGCGCTCACCGGCAAGTCGCCGGTGGTGCGCCGCTTCCCGATGATCCCCGGCATCGACTTCTCGGGGATCGTCGAGACCTCGGACCATCCGGAGTACCGGCCGGGCGACGCGGTCGTGCTCACCGGCTGGGGCGTCGGCGAGACGCATCTCGGCGCCTACGCGCAGCGCGCCCGGGTCAGGGGCGACTGGCTGGTGCCGCTGCCCCGGGGACTCACGGCCGAGCAGGCCATGGCGGTGGGCACCGCCGGCTACACGGCGATGCTGTGCTGCATGGCGCTGGACGCCCACGGCGTGAGGCCCGAGCACGGCCCGGTCATCGTCACCGGCGCCTCGGGCGGCGTCGGCTCCGTCGCGGTGGCGCTCCTCGCCCGGGCGGGCTGGCACGTGATCGCCTCCACCGGCCGGGACGGCGAGTCCGACTACCTGAGAGGGCTCGGCGCCGCCGAGATCCTCGACCGGGCCGAACTGTCCAAGCCCGGAAAGCCGCTGGGCAAGGAGCGCTGGGCCGCGGGCGTCGACGCCGTGGGCTCCACGACCCTCGCCAACGTCCTCGCCATGACCCGGGCGGACGGCGCCGTCGCGGCCTGCGGGCTGGCGCAGGGCATGGACCTGCCGACCTCGGTGGCACCCTTCATCCTCCGCGGCGTCTCGCTGCTCGGCATCAACAGCGTGACGACCCCGCAGAAGAAGCGGCGCGAGGCCTGGGCGCGCCTCGCCCGGGAACTCGACCTCGGCAAGCTCGCCGCCATGACCAGCAGGGTCCGTCTGGAGGAGGTCGGCCGGCTCGGCGACGAGATCCTGGCCGGCAAGGTCCGGGGCCGGACCGTGGTGACGGTGGCGTAGGGCCGGCGCCCGTCAGGCGGCTTTCCGGGCCTGCAGCAGGTAGCTCATCGGCAGGAGCCGGTCGGCGGCGAGCACGTCGCAGGCCGTCGTGCTGATGTTGTCCGGAAACTCCCGGAACCGCTCGATCGCGAGGCCCGCACCGATCAAGGTCTCGATCAGCGCCCCGAGGGGGTGGGCGAACCAGTAATGCGGTCCGACCCGCGGGGCCGGGCCGTCCCCGTACACGATGGCGTCCTCGCCCACGAACGGCGCCGTGCGGAAATAGGAGTGCCGAACCAGGAGCGGCTGCTCCGCCCGCGGCTCGAACATGTTCACGACGGGATGCTCCTCGTGGATGAGGATCCGGCCGCCCGACCGCAGGAGGCGCGCCGCCACGGCGAGGAAGCGCGGCAGGTCGGGCATCCAGCCCAGCACGCCGATGGTGATCACCGCGAGGTCGTAGGCCCCGTCGTGCTCCGCGTCGATCGCGTGCACGTCGCCCGCGACGAAGCGGCAGTCGCGCCCGGCGATGCGGGCGAGGTCCCTGGCCTGGGCGAGGAACGCCTCCGACTGGTCGAAGCCGGTCGCCGACCGGGCGCCGAGATTCATCAGCGACACCGTCTCCCGGCCGTTGTTGCAGCAGAGTTGCGCGACCGAGGCCCCGGCGAGCCCGACCGCCCGCAGGGCCGCCTCCATCGGGGGATCGAAGCAGGAGAAGCCGGGATCCTGCGCGAAGTGCTGCGTCAGCCGATGCCACGACGGGTCGCTCCGGTGCAGGGGCGCCGAGGCATCCCAGGCCTGGCGGTTGGCGGCGACGACCTCGGCGGCGGACAGGGACGACATCGTTGGCTCCGCGTGAATCGCCGGAGAATCTAGCGAGCGGTGCCCGGGTCGCGCCACGGCGAAAACACCGGGCGGGCCGAGCACCCGTCGCGGGAACCTTTGCCGTAGCTCGCGTGTTGGCGTCTTCATGAGCGTCGCATTCGTCAAAGAGCCCGAGGGTGGGGAAGCGTTCGAGAATCTGCCGGATCGGCCGATCTCGCCGCACACGAACTTCGTCACGCCGGAGGGCCTCGCGCAGATCGAGGCCGAGGTCGCGCGCCTCGAGAAGGAGGTCGCCTCGCTGGATCCCGCCGACAAGGCGGAGGATTCCCGCATCGGGCGCGACCTGCGCTACTGGGCGGCCCGGAAGAACACCGCGCAGCTCGTGGAGCCCAAGGGCGGCGACACCGTGCAGTTCGGGTCCACCGTCACGGTGGTCCGCGAGGACGAGTCCGGCAAGGAGACCCGGCAGACCTTCCGGATCGTCGGCGAGGACGAGGCCGACCCGCACAAGGGCTCGATCTCGTACGTGGCGCCCCTCGCCCGGGCGATCACCGGCAAGACGATCGGCGACGTGGTCGAGGTGAACGGCCACGAGGTCGAGGTGCTCGAGATCCGCTGAGCCGGATCAGCGGCCCTCGAAGCGCGCCCGCAGCGGCAGCAGCGCCTCGGCGACGTGCTCCATGAAGGCCCGGACCCGCGCCGCGTGGCGCAGGTCCGGATGCGTCAGGATCCAGAGGTCCGCCCCGAGTTCGGGGTGCGGCCCGGACAGGCGGCGCAGCGCCGGGTTCACGTCGGCCGTGAAGCAGGGGAGCGGGCCGATGCCGAGGCCGGCCTCGACCGCCGCCTCCAGGCCCGGCACCGCGTTGATCCGCAGGCGGACACGGTCGGACGGCGCCCGCGCCTCCACGAACCGCGTGAGCGAGCCCCCCGCCACCAGCGGCCCCGGGCTGATCCAGGCCTCCCGGGCCAGGTCGCCGTAGGCGCGATCGGCGCGGCCGTAGACCGCCCACGCGGTGAGGGCCAGTCGACGCCCGACCAGGGTCTCGCTCGGTTCCCGGCTGATCCGGATCGCCACGTCGGCGTCGCGCCGGGAGAGGTTGAGGGTCGCCTCCGCGAGGATGAGCTCGATCCGGATCTCCGGGTAGCGCTCCGCGAAGCTCGCCAGCATCGGCATCAGCAGCTCGGCGGCGAAGCCCGCCGGTGCGGTCACCCGCAGCTCGCCGGACGGCGTCTCGCCCTGTCCCGCCACCGCGCGGGCGAACCGCGTCACGTCCGTCTCGATGCGCCCGGCCGCGTCGACCATCGCCTGCCCGGCCGCGGTCGGCACGTAGCCCGTGCGCAGCCGCTCGAACAGGCGCGTGCCGAGCCGCGCCTCCAGGGCGGCGAGACGCCGGAATGCCGTCGAGTGGTTGATGCCGAGCTCGGCCGACGCCGCGGTCAGGCCGCCCCGGTCGGCCACCGCCTTCACGAACCGGAAGTCGTCCCAGTCGAGCTCCACGCCGGATCCTTGCATCTGCGCAAGGTTAGTCTTGCAGGTCGGGGCATTCTTGCAAGACGGCAAATGCGCGATGCAGGGGCCAGCCGCCGGCCGACGATTCGGCCGGACGTCCGACAGGCAGGAGAGACCACACATGGCGAAGGTTCTGGTGCTGTACTACTCGACCTACGGTCACGTGGAGCAGATGGCCTACGCCGTCGCCGAGGGCGCCCGCGAGACGGGGGCCGAGGTCGTCGTGAAGCGCGTGCCCGAGCTGGTGCCGGAGGAGGTCGCCCGGCAGAACCACTTCAAGCTGGATCAGGCGGCGCCGGTCGCGACCGTCGCCGAGCTCGCCGACTACGACGCGATCATCTTCGGCACGCCGACCCGCTACGGCAACATGGCCTCGCAGATGAAGCAGTTCATCGACCAGACCGGCGGGCTCTGGATGAAGGGCGCGCTGGTCGGCAAGGTCGGCTCCGTCTTCACCTCCACGGCCTCGCAGCACGGCGGCCAGGAGACGACGCTGACGAGCTTCCACACGGTCCTGTTCCACCACGGCATGGTTGTGGTCGGCCTGCCCTACAGCTTCCAGGGACAGGCGGGCGTCGAGGCGGTGAAGGGCAACACGCCCTACGGCGCCAGCACGATCGCAGACGGCGACGGGTCGCGCCAGCCGAGCGCCGTCGAGCTGGAGGGCGCGCGGTTCCAGGGGCGCCACGTGGCCGGCATCGCGGCCAAGCTGGCCCGGGACTGAGGAGCCAAGAAAAAAGGCTCGGATTGCTCCGAGCCTGAAAGGAAAAAGGCCATTGGGGGCTGAGAAGGCCTTCGTGATCAGTAAACGGGTCAGGCCGAACTCTGTTCCGCTGCCGGCGAAAATTTCTCCGCCGTCAGCGGGGCGCGGCCGCCCGGGCGAGGCGATCCCGGATCGCCTCGCCGAGGCCGTCCTCGGGGATCGGCGCCACCGCGATGGTCTCGGCCCCCGAGGCGTCGAGGTCGCGCAGGGCGCCGAACAGCCGGGCAGCGGCCTCTGCGGGATCGCCCGCCGGGCTCAGGTTGAGACTGGCCCGCGCGGTCTCGTGACCGGCCGGGGGGCGGGGCCCGAACAGCAGGGCCGCCTCGCCGGGCTCGACCCGCACCGCGTCGAGGCGGACCCGCGCCCGCGGCGCGTAGTGCGAGGCGAGCATGCCCGGGCCCGCCGGCCGGTCGGCATCCGCCGCCCCGGGCGCCGCCGGATCGCGACCGAGCACGTCGCGGAGCGCCGCCCGGGTGATCCCGCCGGGCCGCAGCAGCCGCGGCGGGCCGCCGAGGCAGGCCACCACCGTCGATTCGACGCCGACCGGCGTGTCACCGCCGTCGAGCACCGCGGAGATCCGGCCGGCGAGATCGTCGAGGACGTGGGCGGCCCGGGTCGGGCTCACCCGCCCTGACCGGTTGGCCGAGGGCGCCGCGACCGGCCGCCCGACCTCCGCCAGGAGGTCCCGCGCGAGCGGGTGCGCCGGGACCCGCAGCGCGAGGCTCGGCAGGCCGGCGCGGGCGAGATCGCAGACCCGCGTGCCCGTGTGCGCCGGGACCACCAGGGTCAGGGGGCCGGGCCAGAAGGCCTCCGCGAGGCGGCGCGCCGGCGCGTCGAAGACCCCCTCCGCCAGGGCCGCCGCCGCGTCGGGCAGGTGCGAGATCAGCGGGTTGAAGCGCGGCCGCGCCTTGGCGGCGAAGATGCCCGTCACCGCGGCGGGGTCGGTGGCGTCCGCCCCGAGCCCGTAGACGGTCTCGGTCGGGAAGGCGACGAGACGGCCCGCCCGCAGGAGGGCGGCGGCCTCCGCGAGGCCGGCCGCGTCGGCGGGAAGCCGCCGGGTCGCGGACGGGACCGTTGACCCGGGATCGTTCATGCGGGAAGCCGTCTCCGAGGTCATGGCGGTGCGAGCCCCGCGCGCCTATCCTCGCCCCGCCCTAGCGCCGGTGCGCGGGCGCGGTCAAACCCGCCCCGGATCGAACGCGCGGGCGGGCCGCCACACGGGAGGATCGTATGAGTTACCGCGCCCCGGTCCCCGAGATGCTCTTCACGCTGCGGCACGTGGCCGGGCTCGACGCGGTCGATCCCGACGACGCCGAGGCGATCCTGACCGAGGCCGGGCGCATCGCCGCCGGCGTGATCGCGCCGCTCAACCGGGTCGGCGACCGGCACGGCACCCCCTTCGCGGACGGGCAGGTCACCACGCCGCCGGGCTGGCGCGAGGCGTACCGCACCTTCACGGAGGGCGGCTGGAACGGGCTCTCGGCCGAGGCCGATCACGGCGGCCAGGGCCTGCCGAAGCTGATCGAGGCCGCCTGCACCGAGATGTGGAACGGTGCCAACCTCGCCTTCGGCCTCTGCCCGCTCCTGACCCAGGGCGGCATCGAGGCGCTCGCCGCCCACGGCTCCGACGACCTGAAGGCGCGCTACCTCGAGAAGCTGGTCTCGGGCGCGTGGCCCGCCACCATGAACCTCACCGAGCCGCAGGCGGGCTCCGACCTCGCCCTGCTGCGCACCCGGGCCGTGCCGGCGGGCGACGGCACCTACCGGATCACCGGCAACAAGATCTACATCACCTACGGCGAGCACGACCTCGCCGACAACATCGTCCACCTCGTCCTGGCCCGGCTGCCCGACGCGCCCGCCGGCACGCGCGGCATCTCGCTGTTCCTCGTGCCGAAGGTGCTGCCGGACGGGACCCGCAACGACCTGCGCTGCTCCGGCATCGAGCACAAGCTCGGCATCCACGCCTCGCCGACCTGCTCCATGGCGTTCGGCGACCAGGGCGGCGCGACCGGCTGGCTGATCGGCCAGGAGAACAAGGGGCTGGCCTGCATGTTCACGATGATGAACGCGGCCCGGCTCAATGTCGGCCTGCAGGGCGTCGGCGTCGCCGAGGCCGCGACCCAGCGCGCGCTCGCCTACGCGCAGGAGCGCCGCCAGGGCAAGGCCGTCGGCGCCGCCGAGGCGACGAGCCCGATCGCCGCCCATCCGGACGTGCAGCGCATGCTGCTCACCATGAAGGCCTCGACGGCCGCCGCCCGCGCCATCTGCTACCTCACCGCCGCGGCCCTCGACGCGTCGAAGGGGCCGGAGGGGCAGGCGGCCCTGGACCGCGCCTCGCTGCTGACCCCGGTGGCGAAGGCCTTCGCGACGGACCTCGCCAACGAGGTGACCTCGCTCGGCGTGCAGGTCCATGGCGGCATGGGCTTCGTGGAGGAGACCGGCGCGGCGCAGCTCATGCGCGACGCCCGGATCCTCGGCATCTACGAGGGGACCAACGGGATCCAGGCGATCGACCTCACCGCCCGCAAGCTGCCGCTGAACGGCGGGGGCACCGCGCGGTCGCAGATCGCCTGGATGCGCCGGGCCGCGGAGGGGCTGCTCAAGGCCGGCGACCCCGCCTTCGGCCACATGGCGGCGCGGCTGCGCGACGGGATCGGCAGCCTCGACCGGGCGACGAGCCACCAGCTCGCCGCGCTGACCTCGAACCGCCCCGAGGCGGCGCTCGCCGGCGCGACGCCATACCTGCGCCTGTTCGGCCTGACGCTGGGCGCCGCCTGCCTCGCGCGCAGCGCGCTCGCCGCGAGCGCCGCCCGGAAGGCGGGCGAGACGGACCCGGCGCACGCGGCCCGCATCGCGCTCGCCCGGTTCTACGCCGAGAACCTCCTGGTGGCCGCCTCCGGCCTGGAGCAGGCGGTGGTCGAGGGCGGCGCCTTCACGGACGACGCCGCCCTGGCGCTGGCGGTTTGAGGAGCGGACCATGGCCGAACCCGTCACGATCGACGACCTCGCGGGCGGCGTCCGCCTGATCACCCTGAACCGTCCGGAGAAGAAGAACGCCCTCACGGGCGCCATGTACGACGCGATGCGCGCGGGCCTGGCGGAGGCCGACGCGTCGGACGCGGTCGGCGCCGTGGTCTTCGCCGGGCAGCCCGGCATGTTCAGCGCCGGCAACGACCTCGCCGACTTCATGGGGCATGCCGGTGATGGATTCAGCACCTCGCCGGCGCTGGCCTTCATCCGCCAGCTCGCCCGCACCCGCACCCCGATGGTGGCGGCGGTCGACGGGATCGCGGTCGGCATCGGCGCGACCCTCTGCCTGCACTGCGACCTCGTCTACGCGAGCCCGGCGGCGCGCCTGCGCATGCCCTTCGTCGAGCTCGGCCTCGTGCCGGAGGCGGCGTCGAGCTACCTGCTGCCCCTGCGGGTCGGCCGGCTCCGGGCCACCGAGCTGCTGCTCCTGTCGCGGCCGCTCGAGGCCGACGAGGCGCAGGCGCTGGGTCTCGTCAACGCGGTGCTGCCGGCCGACATGCTGGTCGAGCAGGCGATCGCGCAGGCGGCGCGCCTCGCCGCCCTGCCGCGCGGGGCGCTGACGGCGTCCCGGGCGCTGATCCGGGGCGACCAGGCGCAGGTCGAGGCGGCCCTGGAGGCCGAGGCCAAGGCCTTCGACGCCCAGCTGCGCTCGCCCGAATCCCAGGAGCGGCTCGCCGCCTTCCTGTCGCGGTCGAAGCCCGCCGCCTCGGCGTGAGCCCGCCCGACCTCTCCGAGAAGATCTGCCTCGTCGCGGGCGCGTCGCGGGGTGTCGGCCGGGGACTCGCCCGGGCGCTGGGCGAGGCGGGGGCCACGGTGATCGTCACGGCCCGCTCCAGCGAGATCGGCCCGCGCACCGAGATGCGCGCGGAGGCGATCGAGGACACGGCCCGCGCGGTCGACGCGGCCGGCGGGCGCGGGCACCATTACCTGTGCGACCACCGCTCCGAGCGCGCCACCGACGCGCTGATGCACTGGGCGCTCCGCCGGTTCGGGCGGATCGACGTCGCGGCCTGCAGCGTGTGGAGCGGCAACGAGGGCTACGACGGCGAGCGCTACCCGGACGGCGCCGGCTGGGGCACGCCGTTCTGGCGCCGCTCGGCGGAGCCGTATCTCGGCCTCCTCGAGGCCGGGCCCCTGCCGGCCCTGCTGCTCGCCCGCGCGGTCGCCCCCGCCATGGTGGCGGCGCGGGCCGGGCTGCTGGCGCTCGTCTCCTTCGGGACCGAAGATTACCTCGGCGACGTGTTCTACGATTCCGCCAAGGCCGCGACCAACCGGCTGACCCTGGCCTTCGCGCGGGAGCTCGCGCCCCACGGCGTCACCGCCCTCGGCCTCTCGCCGGGCTTCGTCGCCACCGAGCGGGCGCGCGACCTCGGCCACGCGCAGCACGCCACCGAGAGCCCGCTCTATGCCGGCCGGGCGCTGGCGGCGCTCGCCGCCGACCCCGGCATCGCCGCGCGGGCGGGCGCCGTGCTGCATGCCGGCGACCTCGCGCGGGTCTACGGGTTCACCGACGCCGACGGGACGCGGCCGGAGCGGTTCCGCGTCGGGCCGTGACGGTTCCGGCTAGACCTGTCGCCCGAATGGCGCAGCCCCGCGGCAAACGGGCCGGATCCGCCCCATGACCCGTCGGCGGGGTTGATTCACCGGGTCCGGACGCGCGTCCTGTCGGGATCGGCGGCTCCGATTGCTGCGGGAGCGAAAAACGGCCTTAATTCGCCCGCAGGTCAGGGGTCGATCCTGTGCCCGTTCCGATCTCCGGTCGGGCCGGGACCGCGCGTGTGAACGAGGGAAACTGGCATGTCGGAAGCGAACACGGCCCCGCGCGTGCTGATGGTGTTCCCGAAGTTCTACGAGAACTCCATGTGGAACTTCAAAGAGGCCATGGAGCTGCAGGGCGCCCGCGCGCCCGCGCCGCCGCTCGGCCTGATCACGCTGGCCGCGATGCTGCCGCCGGCCTGGCAGGTGACGCTGGTCAACCGCAACTGCGAAGAGCTGACGGACGCGCAGATCCAGGCGGCCGACCTCGTGATGACTGGCGGCATGCTGCCCCAGGAGCCGGACTGCCTCGTGGTCATCGACCGCTGCGTGGCGCTCGGAACCCCGGTCTGCGTCGGCGGCCCGGCCCCGACCTCGACGCCGGAGGTCTACGACAAGGCCGACTTCCTGGTGCTGGGCGAGGCCGAGGGCATCCTCGACAAGTTCGTGGCCGCCTGGGAGGCGGGCGAGCGCCGCGGCCGGCTCACGGCCGAGAAGTTCAAGGCCGACGTCACCAAGAGCCCGATCCCGCGCTTCGACCTGCTGACCTTCAGCCACTACCTCTATATCGGCGTCCAGTTCTCGCGCGGCTGCCCGTTCACCTGCGAGTTCTGCGACATCATCGAGCTCTACGGCCGCGCCCCGCGGACCAAGACCACGCCGCAGATGCTGGCCGAGCTCGACCGGCTCTACGGCCTCGGCTACCGCGGCCATGTCGACTTCGTCGACGACAACCTGATCGGCAACAAGAAGGCGATCAAGCTGTTCCTGCCGCACCTGATCCAGTGGCAGGAAGCGCACGGCTACCCGTTCAAGTTCTCCACCGAGGCCTCGCTGAACCTCGCGGACGACGACGAACTGCTCGGGATGATGCGGGACGCGAACTTCTTCGCCCTGTTCACCGGGATCGAGACGCCCGACGAGGCGACGCTGATCCAGACGCAGAAGAAGCAGAACACCAAGCGCTCGATCGCCGACAGCGTGCACAAGCTCTACGAGCACGGCATGTTCGTCACGGCCGGCTTCATCGTCGGCTTCGACACCGAGAAGGACAGCATCAGCAAGGCGATGTCGCTGTGCATCGGCCAGACCGGCATCCCGATCGCCATGGTCGGCCTGCTGTTCGCGCTGCCGAACACGCAGCTCTCGCGCCGCCTGCGCAAGGAGGGCCGCCTCTACGAGAACTACGCGGCGACCACGGCCGACCAGGGCGACCAGTGCACGCAGGGCATCAACTTCGTGACCCTGCGCCCGCAGCGCGACGTGCTCGCCGACTACCGCGACGTCCTCCAGGAGATTTACGACCCGCCGAACTTCTTCGACCGGGTGCGGGTGGTGGCGCGGCGGGTGAAGCGGCCGAGATTCGCCGCGCAGAAGCTCAACTGGCGCCACGTTGCCCACGATCTCTACTCGCTGCTGCGCGTGTGCTGGCGGATGACCGTGCGGCGTCCGGAACTCGCCAAGCACTTCTGGAGCGTGTTCCTGGAGACCGCCCGCCGCAACCCGGCCGCCCTGGAGGCCGTGGTCACCAACATGGTGATCTACCTGCACGTCTACCCGTTCTCGCGCTACGTCATCCGCGAGATCAACGGCCGGATCGCCGACCTCGACGCCGGCCGCTGGGTGCAGCCGCCCGTCCTGGCGCCCGAGGCCGAGACCTGCAAGGCGCCGCCGGTCGGCAAGGTGGTGGCCAAGGCCGAGGTCAAGCACCTCGCGGCCGTGGCCTGACGGGTCGCCCGTTCAGCGCATCCCGCCGGCGCCCTCACCCTGTGGGGCCGGAGCGCAGCGGAGGCCTCGAAGGAGGGCTCCAGCAGCCGCCCCGATCCCTGGAGCCCTCCGTCGAGGCCGCTGACGCGGCACCTCAGGATGGGGACGGTTCGTGGGATGTGATGCCGCCGCGCTTGCGGGCTTGGCCGATCATCGCTAGCTGACCCGCCGCGAGGCCACGTCCTCCCCCCGTCGCGCGGGGCACAAGTCCGGGACGGCCCGGCCCTTTCCGGAGGGCCGCCATGGCCTGGATCTATCTCGTCATCGCGGGCCTGCTGGAGGTCGTCTGGGCCTTCGCGATGAAGCAGTCGGACGGCTTCACGCGCGTCTGGCCGACCGCCATCATGGCCGTATCGATGGCCGGCAGCGTCGGCTTCCTGGCGCTGGCCATGCGCACGCTGCCGCTGGGAACCGCCTACACGGTCTGGACCGGCATCGGCGCGGTCGGCGCCTTCCTGGTCGGCATTGCCGTCCTCGGGGAGCAGGCGAGCGCCGGCCGCATCCTCGCCGCCGGCCTGATCGGCTCCGGGCTCGTCCTGATGAAGCTGTCGAGCCCCGGCTGAGCGTCAGGCGGCGCGCACCGTGTGCAGGAACGCGTCGATCTCCCGGCGCAGCTCGGCGGCTTCCTCCGAGAGGCTCGACGCCGAGGCCAGCATCCGCGTGGCGGCCGTGCCCGTGTCGTCGGCCGCCCGCGCCACCGCGTCGATCGTGCCGGTGACGGCGCCGGTCCCGGACGCCGCCTCGGCGACGTTCCGGGCGATCTCCCGGGTGGCCGCGCCCTGCTGCTCGACGGCGGCCGCGATCGAGGTCGCCACTCCGTCGATCTCGCGGATGCGCGCCGCGATCCCGTCGATCGCGTCCACGGTCTGCCCGGTCGCCCCCTGGATCCGGCCGACCTGACCGGCGATCTCCTCGGTGGCCCGAGCGGTCTGGGCGGCGAGCTGCTTCACCTCGCTGGCGACCACCGCGAAGCCGCGCCCCGCGTCGCCGGCGCGGGCCGCCTCGATCGTGGCGTTGAGCGCCAGCAGGTTCGTCTGGCCGGCGATGTCGGTGATGAGGCGCACGACGTCGCCGATCCGGCCCGCGGCATTGCTCAGCTCCTGCACGAGGCCGGCCGTGTCGCCGGCCTGGACCACCGCGCTCCGGGCGAGTTCGGCCGACCCGTCGACCTGGCGGCCGATCTCCTGCACCGAGGCGCCGAGTTCCTCCGCGGCCGCCGCGACCGTGCCGACGTGCTGGGCGGCCTCCTGCGCGGCCCCCGCCACCGTGGCCGAGCGCTCGGCCGTGTGCGTCGCCGTGCCGCTCATCGCCTCGGCATCGGCCCGCAGGCCGAGGGCGGCGTCCGCCACCCGGGCCAGCACGCCGCCGACCGCGGCCTCGAAGGACTCGGCCATGGCGTGGACCGCGCGCCGGCGCTGCACCTCGGCGCCCTCGCGCGCCAGGGCGGTCTCGCGCTCCAGGGCGCGGGTGTGGATCAGGTTGTCCTTGAAGACCTGCACGGCCGCGGCCATCGCGCCGATCTCGTCGCGGCGTCCCGTATGCGGGACCGGCACGGTCTCGTCGCCCTCGGCGAGGCGGCCCATCGCCCCGGTCATGCGCTGGATCGGCCGCGCGATCCCGAACAGGGCGAACAGCATCGCGGCCGCCGCGACCGCGAGGCCGACCACAGTGGCGATCATGGCGATCAGCTTGGCCCGCGTCGCCGCCTGCACTGTCTGGGTGACGTTGGCCACGGTCTGGCCCCGGGCCGCCGCGATCGACTCGGTCAGGCTGGCCACCGCGGCGTCGTTCTGCGCGCCCGTCGCGGGGTCCAGCACGAGCGCGAGGGCGCCCGGCTGATCGCCCGCGATCATCAGCTCGACCACCTGCAGCTGGACGTTCTGGTAGGCGTTCCACGCGTTGGTGAAGCGCTCGTAGATCGCGCGGGCCTCCGGGCTCGTCAGGCGCTCCTGATAGGCCTGCCGGAGCCCGGACAAGTCGCCGAGGGCGTCGGTCAGCGCCGCCTGGTTCCTGTCGAGGGCCGCCGCGTCGGGCGAGGCCACCGCGAGTCGGTAGAGCCGCAGGCGCGCGTCCCGCACGGCCGTTCCGATGGCCTCCGCCTGGTTCTGCGCCGGCAGGGCCTGCTCCGAGATGGCCGCGGCGTTCCGCTCGATCTCCGACAGGCTCACGACGCTGGCGATCCCCTGGCCGACGGCGGCGAGGGCGAGCAGGCCGATGGCACCGGCGAGGACCGTCTTGAGGGAGAAGCGCATGGGAGATTCCGTCCTCGCGGCCGCGCCGCGCCTTCAGGCCCCACCATGCTCCCGCAGAGGTCTTAAAATCTTATCGGCTCTAGACCAGCATTTGTTGTCAGAGCCACTTCTTCCAACGGAAGAAGAAGTAGGGGAATACGGCGGCCACGACCATCATGATCAGCGCCATCGGGTATCCGAATGCGAAATCTAGTTCCGGTATGGACTTAAAATTCATGCCGTAGATCGACGCGATCAGGGTCGGCGGCATGAAGACGACGGCCATGACCGAGAACAGCTTGATGATGTTGTTCTGCTCGAGGTTGACGAGCCCGAGGGTCGCGTCGAGCAGGAACTGGATCTTCGTCGACAGGAAGGTCGCGTGCTCCTCCAGGGACTGGAGATCCCGCAGGGTCGAGCGCACATCCTCGCGCAGGTCGCGCGGGGCCTTGTTGGTCCGGTAGGTCGCCGACAGCGAGAGCAGGATCCGCTCCATGGAGACGAGACTTTCCCGCTGCTTGGAGATGAGATCGCCGTGCCGGCCGAGGGCGCGCAACGTATCCTGCAGCGCTGTGTTGCGCGCGGAGGGGTCCTCCTGCACTTCGAAGATCTTGCCCGACAGGCGGTCGATGCGCTCGCCCTGGAGCTGCAGCACGTCGGCGGCCCGGTCGATCACCGCCTCGATCAGCCCGGCCAGGATCGACTCGCCCGAGGGCGTCGACGCGCCGCCGTTGCCCATCGAGCGCCCGGCGCGCTGCGTGTACATGCGGAAGGCCTGCGGCTCCTCGTGGCGCACGGTCACCAGCCGGTTGCCGCGCAGGATGAAGGTGATGCCGGCCAGCCCCGGCTCCTCGGCGTCGCTGACCTTCGAGAGCACCCGGCCGGTCATGTAGCGGGCGCCGTCCTCGACGTAGAGCAGCTCCGAGGGCTCGATGTCCTTCATCTCCTCGCGGGTCGGCACCTCGATGCCCGCGAACGACTCGACCTTCAGTTCCTCCTCGCGGCTCGGGCGGATCAGGTCGAGCCAGACCGTGTCCTCGGGGATCGTGTCCTGGAGATCGATGACGCGGCGCTCAAGCAGCGTGGCTCCGGCGCCGACGGCGGGCTGGTGGATGAAGATCACGTACGGGTCTCGGATGCGGGTCGGTCACGGGACAGCGCGGGGCCGCAGCCCGCATCCGGCACCACGGTGGCCGATGCAAGCTGTGCCGCGGATGTGGCGCTGTTTTCTGACGCTTCCGTGACGCCGCGCGCCCGCCCCGCGGGTGGACGGGCGCGCGGCGCGGCGCGCGCGCATTCACGGTGTGCCGGGTCGGAGGCCGGGCACCGGGCTCCGCCGCAGCGGTCGGCTCCGGTTCGATCTCAGTTGCAGCCGTCGCAGATGCTGCCTTCGATCTTGTCGGTCAGGGCGCGCTCGCGCCGCCGCTGCTCGCGGGTCGGCATTTCGCCGGGGCCGAGGGACGTGCCGGGCGGCTTGGTCACGCCGAGGCTGTTGGTGTTCGGCGCCGTGATGGTCGAGGCCGGGCCGCTGCCGGTTCCGGTCTGGTCGGGCGCCAGCGTCTGCGCCGCGAGTGGGGTGGCGAGGGCGAGGCTCAGTGCGCCGAGCGTCGCGGGGCGAAGGATTCCGCGGATCATGATAGCTCTCCGGTCGCCGGGAGAACGTGAAACTTGACCGCAGGTTGCTTGGCTTAGCGCCGCCGTGCCGGCTCGCGCCGGAACACCCCGACCATCTCGACATGGCCCGAATGGCGGAACTGGTCGACCGGTGTCACGGTCTCCAGCCGGTACCCGCCGGCGACCAGGGTCGCCGCGTCCCGCGCGAAGGTTCCGGCATCGCAGGCGACGCCGAGCACGAGGGGAACGCGCGCCGCGGCGATCTGGCGGGCCTGGGCCTCCGCGCCGGCCCGGGGCGGGTCGAACACCACCGCGTCGAAGGGGTCGAGTTCGGTGGGGAGCAGGGGCCGCCGGAACAGGTCGCGGCGCTCGCTGGTGATCCTGCGCAGGCCCGATGCGGCGCGCGCGGCGCGGTCGAGGCCCGCGAGGGCGGCGGCGTCGGACTCGACCGCGTGGACCGCGGCCGTCCGGGCGATCGCCAGGGTCAGCGGCCCGCAGCCCGCGAACAGGTCGGCGACGCGCCGGACGCGGGGTCCCAGGGCCGCCAGGGTCAGGTCGCAGAGCGTCGCCTGCCCGGCCGCGGTCGCCTGCAGGAAGCCGCCGGGGGCCGGGTAGAGGCGCGCGGCGCCGGAGGTGCCGCCGGCGGGATCGCCCGCCGTGACCGAGACCGGCTCGGCCTCCATCAGGCGCTCGCCGTGCAGCGACAGCCGGGCGAGGCCGAGCTCGCCGGCGATCCGCACCAGCGCGGCGCCGACGCCGGCGCTCACCGGTCCGTGGCCGCGCAGGTCGACGTCGAGGCCCTGGTCGGTGGCCGTCACGGCCACGTCGAGGGGCTTGCGCCCGTGGCCCAGCGGGGCGGCGAGGCGGCGCGCGACCTCGGGGGCCGGGTGCAGCGCCGGCACGGTGATCGGGCAATGGTCGATCGGCACCAGCGCGTGGCTGCGCGCCGTCATCAGCCCGGCCTCGGCCCGGCCGCCGATCTCCCGCACGTGCAGGGTGAGGCGGCGGCGTCCCGCCCCGTGGGCGTCGAGGGTCGGGCCTGGCGTGACGTCGAGGCGCGCCTGGGACAGGGCCTGGGCGACGAGGTCGCGCTTCCAGGCGAGTTCCGCGGGCCGCGCGAGGTGCTGAGTGCGGCAGCCGCCGCAGCGCATGTAGTACGGGCAGAACGGCTCGACCCGGTCGGGCGAGGCCTGCGCGACGCCGAGCAGGACGCCGCGCCGCGCCTCCCGGCGGATCTCCGCGCGCTCCCCGGGCAGCGTGTAGGGTACCAGAGTCCCGTCCTCGGCGATCCCGTCGCCGCGGGCGCCGAGCGCCCGGATCGTGACCGTCTCGCTATTCGCTGGCTCGCTCACGGGAACCTCGCACCGATCAGGAACTCGGCATTGCCGTCGCCGCCCGGCACCGGCGAGTCGATCAGGCCCAGGATCGTGGCCCCGAGCCCCTCCAGGGTTTCGCGGACGGCCGCGCAGACCTCCGCGTGGACTGCCGGGTCGCGCACGAGGCCGCCGCGGCCGACCCGGGCGCGGCCGGCCTCGAATTGCGGCTTGATCAGCGCGACGATCGCCGATGCCGGCCTCAGCAGGACCGGGAGGACCGGCAGCACGAGGCGCAGGCCGATGAAGCTCACGTCCACGCTCGCGAGGTCGGGCGGCGGGACGAGGGTGTCCGCGCCGAGGCCGCGAATGTCGGTGCCCTCGCGGTTGGTCACGCGCGGGTCCCCGGCGAGGCGCGGATGGAGCTGGCCCCGGCCTACGTCGAGGGCGTGGACGTGGCGCGCGCCGCGGGCGAGCAGCACGTCGGTGAAGCCGCCCGTCGAGGCGCCGACGTCGAGGGCGACCCGGCCGGCCGGATCGACGCCGAACGCGTCCAGCGCGGCGGCGAGCTTGAGGCCGCCGCGGGAGGCGTAGGGATGCTCGGGTTCCGCCTCGACCCGGGCCCCGGGGGCGATCGAGTCCGAGGGGCGCGCGAGCGGCCGCCCGTCGACCCGCACGAGTCCGGCACGGATCGCCGCCTGGGCGCGGGCCCGGCTCTCGAAATGGCCGTGCGCCACGAGGTACAGGTCGGCGCGTCGCGGACCAGGGTCGTCCGCGGGGTCGTCCGCGGGGGCCGCGCGGTCCGGGCTGGTCCGGTCTCGGGTCATCGGGGCTTCGTGCGGTTCCGGCAGGTCTGCGGCGGAGGTTTCGGGCCGCCGCCCTGTCGAAGGCCGGCGCGCTCCCTAACTAGACCGGGCCGGAAAGGAGAGCCACCGCATGACCCGCACCCTGCCGCTGCTCGCATTGCTCGGGACCGCCGCCGCCGGCGGCGCCCTGGCGCAGGAGCCTCCCAAGGAGGCGGCCAAACCGGCAGAGACCTACACGGCGCCGATCAAGAACGCGAAGGGCGACCCGATCGGAACGCTGGCGATCCGCGACGGGGCGAATACCCTGGTCCTGCGCGTGACGATCCAGCCCGGCGGACTGCCGCCCGGCTGGCACGGGATGCATTTCCACGCCGTGGGCGACTGCTCGGACCCGAAGTTCATGAACTCCAAGGCCCACGTGAACCACGACCAGAGCAAGCACGGGCTGCTCAACGCGGAGGGGCCCGACGAGGGCGACCTGCCGAACCTCTACGCGGCGCAGGACGGCTCGGCCAACGCCGAGGTCTCGAGTGAGACCCCGCTGAACGGCGAGGGCGGCCTGAAGGACGGCGACGGCGCGGCGCTGATCATCCACGCCAACGAGGACGACCACAACACCCAGCCGATCGGCGGTGCCGGCGACCGCATCGCCTGCGGGGTGATCAAGTAGCCGTCGCGGAGGGGGACGGCACGGCCGGCGGGATCGGCCGCGGCCGGCCGTCCTCGTCGATGGCCACGAAGGTGAAGGTGGCCTGCGTGACCCGCTCGCGGACCTGGGTGCAGAACCGCCGCGCCCAGGCCTCGACCTCAATCTTCATCGAGGTCCGGCCGACATGCGACACCCGGGTGTAGACGCACAGCACGTCGCCGACCCGGACCGGCCGGATGAAGGTCATCGATTCCAGCGCCACGGTGACCACCCGGCCCTGGGCCCGGTCGACGCCCGCGATGCCGCCGGCCTGATCCATCTGCGAGAGCACCCAGCCGCCGAAGATGTCGCCGTTGGCGTTGGTGTCGGCCGGCATCGCGATGGTGCGGACCGTGAGGTCGCCCTTCGGCAGATCGACTTCCGCGGGCGACGGCGCGCTTCCGGCCGGTGAGAGTGCGACGTGCTGCATGCCGTCCATCCGCCCCCGCGCGCCGTCAGGACATCAGGCCGGCGAGCTTGAGCCCCGCCGCCAGCAGAACGGCGACCGCACTCAGGATGCATTCGAGCGGGATGGATTGCCAGAGGTCCGGCGTCGCCGCCGCGGGCTCGGCGGGTTGCGCAATATCGTTCATCGGGCTTCCTCTCGGGCGCGCCGATCTGCCGTCGGCGGTCCCGTTCCCGGCACGATAAAGCAAGGCTCGCGCTCGCGCACCCCGAATCGGGGCACGATAAAGCCCGGCGGCTCGATGGAGCCGCCGGGCCGGTCAGGTCGGAGAGCCGATCAGTAGTAGAACCGACGGCGCCAGTAGGGACGACGGTAGTAGGGGCGCGGGCCGTAGTAGAACCGGCGGCCGTAGTACGGGCGGCGCCAGTAGGGGCGCGGGCCGTAGAAGCGGCGACGGTAGTAGTACTGGGCCTTCTCGGCCACCGCCGGCGCGGCTTCGGCCGGCAGAGCCAGCCCCGGGCCGATGGGCGCGGCGGACGCGCCCTCAGGCGCCGCGGCCGCGAAGCCCAGCACCAGCAGGGCCGCGAGCAGGAATTTCCTCAGCACGGTCTCGACTCCCTTGGTATGGTTACGTCCTGGTCGACGAACCGCACGGGAAGCGAGGGCCCTCCGCCCGGTCCGAACCGCTGCAACGCACGGGCGAGCGGAAGCGTTGCAGCTTAACCGCTGCGACGTTTCGGACAGGGTTGACCGCGGGTTGAGACGCGCGGTCAGGCGATCTTCGTCGTCATGTCCTCAATGCGCGCCTCGGCGCTCTGGCGCACCAGGGCGATGCCGTGCTCGCAATCCTCGCGGCGGACATAGCCCTCGCCCGACTCGGCGATCACCTCGCCGTTGCGCGCCCGCAGGCGCCAGCGCCACTCGCCCTTGGCGTCCCGGTAGAGTTCGAACCGCATGCTGCAGGTCCCCGCTTCGTCCGCCCTTCAGATGGGTGCGGGCGCGCGCAAGGGAAGGCGCGGCCATGACGGCTCAGGGCCGCGGGATCATCCCGCGGCCCGCGCGATCGGGGCCCCGCGACTCGAATTAGAACTTTTCTTCCTCTCGTTGTACGCTTCTCCCGCCGGGAGCCGGGACGCCTGAACAATAACGGGACGCCTGCGGCCGATGAGGGAGAGAGCATGAACGAGATCGTCCAGCCCGAGGCCTACTCGGAGGTCTTCTACGGCGCCTGCCCGCACGATTGCCCCGACACCTGCTCGATGCTCTTCGAGGTGAAGGGCGGCGAGCTCCTGAGCGTGCGCGGCAACCCGGACCACCCGATGACCCGCGGCGGTCTCTGCGTGAAGCTGAAGGATTACGAGAAGCGCCACTACCACCCGGACCGGGTGCTCTACCCGATGAAGCGCGTCGGCCCGAAGGGCTCCAAGCAGTTCGAGCGGATCACCTGGGACGAGGCGCTCGACACGATCGTCGACCGCTGGACGGCGATCATCGACCGGTACGGGCCGCAGGCCATCGCGCCCTACAGCTACCTCGGCAACCAGGGCCTCGTGCACGGTCTGAACGGCGGCGACGCCTTCTTCAACCGCCTGGGCGCCACCGTGACCGAGCGGACGTTCTGCGGCGAGGGCTCGTGCACGGCCTGGCTCCTCACCGTCGGGCCGACGGCCGGCCTCGATCCCGAGAGCTACATCCACTCCAAGTACATCGTGATCTGGGCCTGCAACTCGGTCAGCACCAATCTGCACCACTGGGCGATCGTGAAGGACGCCCAGAAGAAGGGCGCGAAGGTCGTCGTCATCGACGCCTACGCCTCGCGCACCGCGAAGGCCGCGGACTGGCACATCGCGCCGAGGCCGGGCACCGACGGCGCGCTCGCCATGGCGCTGATCAACTCCATCATCGCGCAGGGCCTCGTCGACCAGGACTACGTCGACAACCACACGATCGGCTTCGCCGACCTGAAGGAGCGGGCGGCCCCGCGCACGCCGGAATGGGCCGCGGAGATCACCGGCGTCCCCGCCGAGGATATCCGCAAGCTCGCCTACGAGATGGCGACCGAGCAGCCGGTGGGCATCCGCATGGGCGTAGCGCTGGAGCGGCACTACGGCGGCGGCCAGACCATCCGGGCGGTGACCTGCATCCCGGCGCTCACCGGCGCGTGGCGCCACGTCGGCGGCGGCGTCACCCAGTTCCCGGTCTGGGAGCATCCCTACAAGTTCGACGTGATGTGCCGGCCCGACCTGATCCCGGAAGGGACCCGGGTCGTCTCGAACCTCCAGATCGGCCGGGCGCTGACCGGCGAGCTGAAGCTCGACCCGCCGATCATGTCGATGATGTGCTGGAACTCGAACCCGGTCACGCAGGCGCCCGAGACCGACAAGATCGTCGAGGGCCTGATGCGCGAGGACCTGTTCATGGTCTCGGCCGAGCACTTCATCTCCGACACGGCCGCCTACGCCGACATCCTCCTGCCGGCCGCGATGGGCGCCGAGATGGAGGACATGATCCTGTCCTGGGGCCACCTCTACCTGACCTACAACACCAAGTGCGCGGAGGCGCCCGGCGAGGCGATCCCCAACAACGAGATCTTCCGCCGCCTCGCCGCGCGGCTCGGCTTCGAGGAGGAGAACTTCAAGTGGACCGACGCGGAGTGCCTGGAGCACTACGTCGACTGGTCGTCGCCGGCCTGCGCGGGCATCGACCTCCAGTACATGCGCGCGCACGGTTTCGCCCGGCTCAAGGTCGGCACGCCGGACGACCGCGCTCCGCACCGCGACGGCAACTTCCCGACCGATACCGGCAAGTGCATGCTCAAGATCGAGGGCGCCACGAACTTCGTCGCGCCGCCGTTCCGGCAGATGTACGAGGGCTTCCAGCCGGGCGAGCCCCTCGACCCGCTGCCCGATTACGTCGGCGCGCGGGAATCGCACGCGAACGATCCCGAGCTGGCCAAGCGCTACCCGCTCAACATCGTCTCGCCCAAGAGCCACTACTTCCTGAATTCCTGCTACGCCAACATGGAGGACAAGCAGAAGGGTCAGGGCGAGCAGTTCGTGATGATCAGCCCGGCCGACGCGTCGGCCCGCGGCATCGTCGACGGCGACCGCGTCCAGGTCGCCAACGCCCGCGGCGCCTTCAAGGGCGTCGCGCGCGTGACCGACGACGTCACGCACGGCGTCGTGGTGGCGACGCTGGGCTACTGGCGCCAGCTCAACGAGGGGACGGTGAACAGCATCTCGTCGGCGGCCTTCACCGACATGGGCCACGCGCCGTCGTTCTCCGACAACCTCGTCGAGGTCTCGCGGGCGAACTGATCGGCGCGGCGCGGCGACCCGCTCCCGGTCGCCGCGCTCGCACGGTCGCCCGGTCAGCCGGCGGCGCTGTCGGCGCTCCGCCGCCGGCGGGGCCGCGCCGCCGGCCGGATGTCCCCTCCGGCTGCCGGCAGGCCCCAGCCCTTCACCAGGGCGTAGACCGCCGGGATGACGATCAGGGTCAGGAGGGTCGACGAGACCATTCCGCCGATCATCGGCACCGCGATCCGCTGCATCACCTCCGAGCCTGCCCCCTGGCTCCAGAGGATCGGCAGCAGTCCCGCCATGATCGCCACGACCGTCATCATCTTGGGCCGCACCCGCTCGACCGCGCCGACCATGATGGCCGCCCGCAGATCCGCGCGGGTCAGGGGCCGCCCCGCCCGGTCGCACGCGGCCCGCGCCGCGTCGAGGGCGTGGTCGAGATAGACCAGCATGATCACCCCGGTCTCGGCGGCGACGCCGGCCAGCGCGATGAAGCCCACCGCCACCGCAACCGACAGGTTGAAGCCCATCCACCAGAGCAGCCAGACCCCGCCGACCAGCGCGAAGGGCAGGGACAGCATGACGATGAGGGTCTCGGTGAGCCGCCGGAAGTTCAGGTAGAGGAGCAGGAACACGAGCAGCAGCGTCAGCGGGACGACGATCGCGAGGCGCGCCTCGGCCCGTTCCAGGGATTCGTACTGTCCGCTCCACTGGAGGGTGGTGCCGGCCGGCAGCGTCACCGCGTCGGCCACGGCCTGCCGCGCCGCCGCGACGTAGCCGCCGAGGTCCCGGCCGGCGATGTCGACGTAGATGTAGACCGCGAGCTGTCCGTTCTCGGTGCGGATCGCCGTCGGCCCGCGGGCCAGCGCCACGGCCGCGACCTCGCGCAGGGGCACGGTCCCGCCCGCCGGAAGCGGCACCTGCACCGTGTCGGCGATGGCGGCCGGGTCCGAGCGGAAGGCCCGCGGGTAGCGGACATTGACCGTGTAGCGCTCGCGGCCCTCGACGGTCTCGGTGACGCTCTGGCCGCCGAGCGCGGTGGCGATCACGTCCTGGACGTCCCCGACCCGCAGGCCGTAGCGCCCGAGCGCCTCCCGGTCCGGGGTGATGTCGAGGAAGTAGCCGCCGATCACCCGCTCGGCGTAGGCGCTCGACGTGCCGGCCACGGTCCGGAGCGCGCTCTCGACCTGCCGGGCCACCCCCTCCATCGCCATGAGGTCGGTGCCCAGCACCTTCACGCCCACCGGCGTGCGGATGCCGGTCGCCAGCATGTCGATGCGGGCGCGGATCGGCTGCGTCCAGGCGTTCGACACGCCCGGGAACTGCAGCGCCGCGTCCATCTCGGCCTTGAGGCCGGCGAGCGTGACTCCCGGCCGCCACTCCGCCTTCGGCTTCAGGGCGATGACCGTCTCGAACATCTCCATCGGCGCCGGGTCGGTCGCCGTGGCCGCCCGGCCGGCCTTGCCGTAGACGGAGGCCACCTCCGGGAAGCTCTTGATGATCCGGTCCTGGGTGGCGAGCAGCGCGCCGGCCTGCGTCACTGAGATCCCCGGCAGCGTCGTCGGCATGTAGAGCAGGCTGCCCTCGTCGAGGTCCGGCATGAACTCCGAGCCGAGCTGCCGGGCCGGCCACGCGGTCGCGGCCAGGAGGCCGGCGGCGAGCAGGATCGTCGGGACCCGGGCCCGCAGCACGGCGGCGATCACCGGACGGTAGATCCCGACGAGGAGCCGGTTCAGCGGGTTGCGGTGCTCGGGGACGATCCGCCCGCGCACGCACAGCACCATCAGGGCCGGCACCAGCGTCACCGACAGCAGGGCGGCCGCCGCCATCGCGAAGGTCTTGGTGTAGGCGAGCGGCCCGAACAGGCGGCCCTCCTGGCTCTCCAGGGTGAAGATCGGCAGGAAGCTGACCGTGATCACCAGGAGCGAGAAGAACAGGGACGGCCCGACCTCGGCGGCCGCCGCGATCAGGATCGCGACCCGGTCGCTCCCGGGGGGCGCCCGCTCCAGGTGCTTGTGGGCGTTCTCGATCATCACGATGGCGGCGTCGATCATGGCGCCGACCGCGATGGCGATGCCGCCCAGGCTCATGATGTTGGCGCCGAGGCCCAGGGCCTTCATGCCGGCGAGCGCCATCAGAATTCCCACCGGCAGCATCAGGATGGCGACGAGGGCGCTGCGCACGTGCAGCAGGAACACGACGCAGACCAGGGAGACGACGAGGCTCTCCTCCACCAGGGTGTGCCGGAGGGTGTCGATGGCGGCCTCGATCAGCCGGGAGCGGTCGTAGACCGGCAGGATCTCGGTGCCGGCCGGGAGGCTCCGGGCCACGTCGGCGAGCTTCGCCTTCACGCTGTCGATGACCGACAGGGCGTTGGCGCCGAAGCGCTGGATCACGATGCCGCCGGCGACCTCGCCGTCGCCGTTCATCTCGGCGATGCCGCGCCGCTCGTCGGGCCCGAGCTCGACGCGGGCCACGTCCCGCACCCGCAGCGGCGTGCCCGCCGCACTCTTCAGGACGATGTTCTCGATGTCGGCGACGCCGCGCAGGTAGCCGCGGCCCCGCACCATGAACTCGAACTCGGAGAGCTCGACCGTGCGGCCGCCGACATCGGCGTTGCTCGCCCGGATCGCGTCCCGGAGCGCCGCGAGGGTGATGCCCTGGGCGCGCAGCCGGTTCGGGTCGACGACCACGTTGTACTGCTTCACGAAGCCGCCGACGCCCGCGACCTCCGCGACGCCCTCCGCGCGCGAGGCCGCGAAGCGGATCACCCAGTCCTGCAGCGAGCGGAGTTCCGCCAGCGTCCGCTCCCGCGCGACCACGACGTACTGGTAGACCCAGCCGACGCCGGTGGCGTCGGGGCCCAGCGTCGGCGTCACGCCTTGCGGCAGGCGGCGCGCCGCGCCGCTGAGGTATTCCAGCACCCGGGAGCGGCCCCAGTACGGGTCGGTGCCGTCCTCGAAGATGACGTAGACGAAGGAGACGCCGAAGAACGAGAAGCCCCGCACCACCTTGGCCCGCGGCACCGTCAGCATGGCGGTGGTGAGCGGGTAGGTGACTTGGTCCTCCACCACCTGCGGCGCCTGGCCGGGATACTCGGTGTAGACGATGGCCTGCACGTCCGAGAGGTCGGGGATGGCGTCCAGCGGCAGCGTCCGGAGGGCCACGAGGCCGGCGCCGACCGCCAGCGCTGTCCCGACCAGCACCAGGACCAGGTTGCGGGCCGACCAGTCTATGAGGCGGGCGATCACGGGGCATCTCCCGCACGGGCGGCCTGCCGGTCGTCCCGCGGCGGGGCAAGGCTCTGAAGTGCCGCCTTCAGGTTGCTCTCGGCGTCGATCAGGAAGTTCGCCGCCGTGACCACCCGGTCGCCGGCCGCGAGGCCGGCGCGGATCTCGGTGAAGCCCTCACCCCGCGCGCCGAGGGTCACGGCCCGCGGCTCGAAGCGGCCCTCGCCGCGCTCGAGCAGCACGACCTGGCGCGTGCCGGTGTCGAGGACGGCGTCGTCCGGGACCGCCACCACCGGCTCGGCGCTCCCCGTGGCGATCGCGACGTCGGCGTACATGTCGGGCAGGAGCGCGCCGTCCGGGTTCGGCAGCTCGATCCGCACCCGGGTGGCGCGGGTCTCGGGATTCACCTGCGGGTAGATCACCGCCACCCGGCCGGTGACGGTCCGGCCCGGCGCGGAGCGCGGGCGCACGGTCGCGACCTGGCCGACTCGGATCCCCGCGAGGTCGCGCTCGGGCACGTCGGCCAGCACCCACAGCACCGCGATGTCGGCGATGCGGAACAGCGTGTCGCCGGCCGCGGCCTTCATGCCCTCCACGGCGTTCCGCTGCAGGACGAGGCCGTCCCGGGGCGAGGCCCACGTGATGGCCATCGGCACCGTGCGGGTGCGCTCCATCGCGTCGATGACGTCCGCGGAGACGTTGAGGTTCTGCAGCCGCCGGCGGGCGCCGTCGAAGCCGGGATTGGCGATGAGCTGGGCCGCGGCCGCGTTGATCTCCGGCGCGTAGATGTGGACCAGGGGCTGGCCGCGGCGGACCCGGTCCCCGGTCGTGACGCTCTCGACCCGGTCGACATAGGCGTCGGAGCGCGTCGCCACGACGGTGACGCGGCGCTCGTCGAGGGCCAGCGTGCCGGGCACGCGCACCGGCTGCGCCACCACCCGCCGCTCGGCGGTCGCGATCCGCACGCCGGTGCGCTGGATCCGGCCGGCCGGGACCGTCACGACCGGGCCGCCCGCCTCCGCGTCGGCGTAGACGGGGATGTAGTCCATCCCCATCGAGTCCTTCTTCGGCACCGGCGACGTGTCCGGCAGGCCCATCGGGTTGCGGTAGTAGAGGATCGCGCGCATGCCGGAATCGGGCCGGTGGCCGGCGGCCTCCGCGCCGGCCGTGTCGGGGCCGGGAACGTCGTCCGGGAGATCGAAGCGGACGTCCTCGCTGGCGCGCACCGGCCGGAACTCGCGCCCGTCCGCGGTCATCATCGGCGCCAGCGAGTAGACCGGCTTCCCGTCCGGATCCCGGTAGTAGACCACCGGGCCGGTCGCCGCCGCATTCGGCGCCGGGACGGATGGGGCCGGGACGGACGGGGCCGGACCGCTCGGCCGCCACGCGGCGAACCGCGTCCGGGCGGCCGCGACCAGCGCCGGCACGGGGTCGCCCCCGTGCCCCGCGCCGTAGCCGATACCCCCCGCCGCGAGCGCGGCGAGGGCCCCGGCGAACCAGGCGGTGCGGCTCACTTGGCGGCCTGGACGATCAGCTGGTCGTCGACCGTGCCGGTCTCACCCTGGACCTTCGCGGCGAGCGACAGGCGCCAGCGGCCCTGCATCGAGAGCTTGGCCTTGAAGCGGTAGATCCCGGGCTCGGTGGACGGCAGCTGCTCGACCTTGGTGGCCATCTCCTCCATGGCGTCGGGCGCCATGTCGAGGCGCTTGGCGAAGACCACGGCGTCGGGCACCGGCTTGCCGGTCCGCCGGTCGACGAGCCGGACGGCGAGGATCGCCTCGCCGACCTTGGCGTCGGGCTGCACGAGTTCGAAGCGGTAATCCTTGACGTCGGCGCGCGCCGGCAGGGCCGGGACCGACAGGACGGCGCCGAGCAGCGCGGCCGCGGCGGCGCGCGCGAGGGGAAGCTTGATCACGGGTTTTGTCTCCTGAACGCGATGGGAGGTGCGCGCGGACGCGCGTCACCGTGCCGGCGCGCGCGCCGGCGGCATCGGGTTCAGGCCCGGGGAGGCTCGGGCAGCGGGGCTCCCGGCCGGCTGGCGAAGGCCGCGGCCTCGGGCCAGCGGGTGCTCAGACCGCGCGCGGTCGGTACGGGGAGGGCGATCGCGGCCGGGAGGAGCGAGGCCAGGCCCGCCAGGCAGAGCGCCATCAGCGGGCAACCCTTGACACAGTCAGGTTTGGCCGGCTTCGGGCAGCACGGCATGGCGTCCATGTCCGCGATCGTGCCGGAATCGCCGGACTCCGCGGCGGCCACCTCCGGCGCGCCGGCGTGGTGGTGGTCCATGTGGCCGTGGGCCGGCGCCGCCATCGGCGCGTGCGGGCCCGCGATGGCCGCGGGCGCGGTCACCGGCGTCAGGGCGAGGCTGATCACCGCGAGGAGCGGTAACAGGCGCCGAAGGGCCGACCAGGGGTTCACGGCGTCAGGATGCCAAATTCCGGGCGGGAGCGGAAGTGCGGGCTCGACCCGCGATGAGGGCGCGCCGCTCCATCGGCGGGTGATCGCCTGAGCGCTCACCGGAAACGAGGCCGCCCGGGACGTTTCCGTCCCGGGCGGCGTGATCGTCACTCAGGAACGGGGCGCCCGCTCCAGCCAGCCGATGCTGCGCCCCTCGCCGCCACCGCCGCCGCTGCGCGGACGGGCCTCGGCGCGCTGGGGACGCCCGTCTCGGTTCGGGCGGCCCTGGTTCGGGCGCTCGCCCTGCGGGCGGGCGGGCCGGTCCGCGCGTGCGTCGCGGCCGTCCTGGGGCCGACCCTGCCGGGGTGCGCCCTGGCCTGGACCGCCGAAGCCGCGGCCGCCCTCGGGCCGGCCCTGCTGGGGACGACCCTGCTGGGGACGGCCCTGCTGCTGCCGGGGCCGCTGGCCCTGGCGGCCGCCGCCGGGGCGCTGCTGCGGACGCTCGGGCCGGCGCTCCTCCTCCCGGGCGATCTCGGCCGCCTCCTGGCGGGACGGCGGGGTGAAGCCCTCGGGGAAGCCCGCCACCGGGACCTTCTGCCGGGTCACGCGCTCGATGTCGCGCAGGTAGGCCTTCTCCTCGTCGTTGCAGAACGAGATGGCGAGGCCGTCGGCGCCGGCGCGGGCGGTGCGGCCGATCCGGTGGACGTAGCTCTCCGGCACGTTCGGCAGGTCGAAATTGACCACGTGGCTCACGCCCTCGACGTCGATGCCGCGGGCGGCGATGTCGGTGGCGACCAGGACCCGGCAGGAGCCGTCCTTGAAGGCGGCCAGCGCCCGCTCGCGCTGCGGCTGGCTCTTGTTGCCGTGGATCGCGGCCGCCGCGATGCCGACCTTGTCGAGCCCGCGCACGACCCGGTCCGCCCCGTGCTTGGTGCGGGTGAAGACGAGCACGCGCTCGATCGCCGGATCGCGCAGGATGTGACCGAGCAGCGCCTGCTTGGCGCCGGTATGGACGAAGATCACCTCCTGCTCGACTCGCTCGGCCGTGGTGGCGACGGGGGTCACCGCGACCTGGACCGGGTCGGTCAGGTACTGCGCCGCGAGGCCGGCGATGTTCTTCGGCATGGTGGCCGAGAAGAACAGGCTCTGGCGCTTCTCGGGCAGCATCTTCACGATGCGCTTGAGGGCGTGGATGAAGCCGAGGTCGAGCATCTGGTCGGCCTCGTCGAGGACGAGGATCTCGACGCCCTCCAGGGTCAGCGAGCGGCGGTCGACGAGGTCGATCAGCCGGCCCGGGGTCGCGACGAGGATGTCGACGCCCGGCGCCAGCGCGCGCTCCTGGCGGCTGATGGTGACGCCGCCGAACACCACCGTCGTGGTGTAGGACAGGTGCCGGCCGTAATCGGTGAACGATTCGGCGATCTGATTGGCGAGCTCGCGGGTCGGCGAGAGCACCAGCACCCGGCAGCCGCGGCGCGGGGCGCGGCGGTCCGAGAGCGAGAGGCGGTGCAGGATCGGCAGCGCGAAGGCCGCGGTCTTGCCGGTGCCGGTCTGGGCAATGCCGCAGAGGTCGCGGCCCTCCATGGCCGGCGGGATCGCCTGGGCCTGGATCGGGGTCGGCGCGACGTAGCCGGCCTCGCTGAGCGCCCGCAGCACGGGCTGGGCGAGGCCGAAATCGGTGAATTGGGTCAAGGATGTATCCGATGCAGCAGGGCCGGCCGGGCGCCTCGCGTCTCGCGCGCGGTGCCGTGTTGAAGCCGGTCCGTTGGCAGGGGGCAGCCCGCGTGATGGGGCGGCCCGGGTGCATGCACGTTATGAAGAGGGGGGCCGGATCACGCCGGGTGGCGCCCGATCCGTCACGCAGCCCCCTCAAGCGGGCCATGACGGCCGCTGACGCTGCGCCGCCGATATGCGTGTGTGCGGCTGCGAAGTCAATGCAGGGCCGGGTTGCGGCCCGGTCAGGCCGAGCGCCGCGCGGTCCGGTACAGGGCCGCCGTCGCGCCGGCGAACAGCGCGAGGCCGGCGAGCAGCGCGGGGCCCTGCGCCTCCGAACCGGGCAGCGCCAGGGGCGCGTCGCTGCCCGACAGGTAGACGATCAGCGCGAAGGCGACGCCCCACAGGCTCTCGCCGACGATCGAGCCGGTCGCGGTGAGCGTGCCCATGCGCAGGGCCAGCTCCGGATCGGGCCGCCCCCGGGCCCAGCGGTCGTAGAACGTGCCGATCGCGGCGCCCGCCACCAGCGGCAGGACCAGCTTCATCGGCAGGTAGATCCCGAGGGCGACGGCCAGCGGCGGCAGGCGCAGGACATTCAGGCGCCCGAGAGCCGCGTCCAGGCCGACGAGGCCGAGGCCGGCGACGGCGCCCCAGGCCAGCATCCGCCAGTTGGCATCGCCGGTCAGGACGCCCCGGGCCAGTGCCGAGATCAGCCCGGCCTGCGGTGCCGCGAGGGCGTTCGGGCCCGCCCCGGGCGCGCCCGCGAAGCCGAAGCTGGTGCCGAGGAGGTTCAGCACCGGTGGGATGATGACGGAGCCGAAGGCCACGCCGATGACCAGGGCGACCTGCTGCTTCCAGGGCGTCGCGCCGACGAGCTGCCCGGTCTTGAGATCCTGCAGGTTGTCGTTGGCGATGGTGGCGACGCCGAACACGATCCCGGTGACCGCCAGGGCGTAGGCGACCAGCGCCCGGGTGCCCTCCGGATCGGTCCCGCGGCCGAACAGCCCCAGGAGAAGGGCCGCGCTCGCCAGCACGGCGAGGATTCCGACGCCCGACAGGGGAGAGTTCGAGGCGCCGATCAGCCCGGCCATGTAGCCGGTCACGGCGGCGACGCAGAGGCCGATCACGAGGATGAACAGCAGGGCGCCGGCGATCAGCGGGAGGGCCTCGCCTTCCAGCGGCGTCCCGGCCAGCACGGTCCACAGCAGCCAGCCGATCGGCGCGAGCAGGGCCAGGGAGACCAGCACCACTGCGGCGACCGGCAGGTCGCGCTCCGCGACGGCGAGCGCCGCGCCGGCCGCGCGGGCGCGCCCGGCCGCCAGCGCCGAGCGGATGCCGCCGAGTACCGGAGCGGCGATCCGCACCAGGGTCCAGACCGCCGCGACGCCCATCACGCCGGCGCCGAAGAAGCGCACGTCCTGGCGGAACACCGCGCCGACCCAGGCCTCCAGGCCGGCGCCCGGCATCGGCTGCGCGGCGGTCAGCAGCGGGATGAGGCCGCCCCAGGCGATCGCCAGCCCCAGGGCCATCGCGGCCCCGACCGAGGGCCCGACGAGGTGGCCGACGCCGATCAGCGCGAAGGACAGGTTGCCGGCGATCCCGGTGGCGCCCGCGCCGACCCGGAACCACGTGCCGGCGCTGTCGAGGACGAGCCGGGTCTGGGCCAGCGCCGCGAAGGCCGCCGAGACGAGGCCGTTCCACGCGAGGAGCCGCAGGCCGCGGGCGCTGTCGGCTTCCCCGGCACGGCTGCCGGAGCCCACCGCCAGCACCTCGGCGGCGGCCCGGCCCTCGGGAAAGGGCAGGTCGGCCTCGACCACGAGGGCGCGGCGCAGGAGCACGGAGAACATCACGCCGAGGATCCCCCCCGTCGCGGTGATGCCCGCGGTGGTGAGCCACGGAAAGCCCTGCCACCAGCCGATCATCACCAGACCGGGCAGCACGAAGATGATCGCCGACAGGGTGCCGGCCGCGGAAGCGACGGTCTGGACGATGTTGTTCTCCAGGACCGTGGCGCCGGGCAGGCGCCGCAGGATCGCCATGGAGATGACGGCGGCGGGAATCGAGGTGGCGAAGGTCAGGCCGACCTTGAGGCCGAGATAGACGTTGGCGGCGGTGAAGATCAGCGTGATCGCGCCGCCGAGGGCGATGCCGCGCAGCGTCAGTTCGGCGGGCTGGGGGACGCTGGACATGCGGACCGGACCCGGCTGCGGGACCGGACCAGTCTAGGAACAGGACCGGAGAAAAGACAGCCGCGCCCACGATCAGCCGCCGGTATCCGAAGCCGCGCGGCGGGCAAAGCCGCGTCCCGGTCAAGGATCCCGGCCGCGCCGCGGCCCGGCATTGCCTGGCTGTCCGTCGCCGTCCGGCGGCGGTGCGCCCGACGCGCCGAGGATTTCCCGAGAACCCGGTTCGACCACCGGTCCACGCTGGTGCCGTCTTCCGGACGTTGCCGGGCCGAGCCTTTCTCGGCGCTGTGACTGATGAAGGCCTCTGTTTTGCGCGGAAAGCCCTGATTTTTTCAGAATTGACGGTATTTATGTCTCGTTCGATCGTGAGAATGTATGGAAATATACTTAGCGATCGGGCCGAGTCACCGCTGCGCGGCCGGCCGATATCGCGGCGGCGACTCCAGATGTTGCCCATGCAGACTGTGTTCTCGACGGAAGGGCTACACCCGAGGAACGGGTTCAGGCTGTGGCGGGACCTCCTGGGGGAGCGGCTCGTGCCGATCGAGGTCGAGCGCCTCGACGACGGACCGTTCCGGGGCAAGCTCGACATCGCCGAGATCGGCGCGCTGCACGTCTCCCGCCTGACGCAGAGCGCGCTGAAGTGCGAGACGACGCCCAGCGCGGCCCGGCGCCACGACAGGGCCGGGATGGTCGTGGTGCTGTTCAAGCTCGCGGGCCTGTCGACGAGCGTTCAGGACGGCCGGGAGGCGGTGCAGCGGCCCGGCGACATGCTGGTGCTCGACCACCGCCCCTCCGTACTGACGACCCACAGGGACAGCCAAGCCCTGTTCCTGGAGCTGCCACGGGAGCGCCTGGAGGGCGCGCTCGGCTCGACGCGGCTCTACACTGGCCTGTCGGTCGGGGCGGAACTCGCCTCGGCCACGCTGGCGACCCGCTTCATCCAGGAGTTGATCCGGGTGCGTCACCAGCTCACGCCCGACGCCGCCGAGCGCATGTCGGCGATCGGAGTCGACCTGATCGTGGCGAGCCTCGCCGAGCGGCTCGCGCAGGACGTGCCCCGGCCCATCCACGGCAGCGTCGTCGTTCAGCGCGCCAAGGCGTATGTCGAAGCTCATCTGGGCGACCCGGGCCTCGACCCGCCGCAGCTCGCGGCCGTCATGGGCGTCTCGCTGCGCCGCCTCCAGGAGCTGTTCCACGAGCGCGGCCAGCACATCTCAGACTGGATCTGGGAACGCCGGCTGGCGGCGGCGGCCAAGCGCCTGGCGGACCCGGCCTGCCTGCAGCTGTCGATCGGGATGCTCGCCTATGGCTGCGGATTCACGAGCCAAGCGCACTTCTCCCGCCGGTTCAAGGATTGCCACGGCCTGACGCCGCGCGAGTACAGGGATGCGGCCGTGCTGCGGGCCTCCGGCGCTCCGTCGGTTCGCTGACCGCGACGGTGGACGGCCTCGGCCGATCCTGCCCCGCCCCGGCGCGCGGGCCGGCCTCGCGACTCCGCCGATCCGGCGAAGGCGCCGCCGCGCGAGCGGGACTTCAGCCCCGACCCTGCGCGTCCGTTCAGATGATGCTGCGTCGTGATCGGCGGCGTACCGCCCTGTCTTGCACCACATCCGGGCTGCCGCAGATCCGGGCAACCGAAACAATGTGGTGCGGCCAAGAGGACTCGAACCTCCACCCCTCGCGGGACTAGCACCTCAAGCTAGCGCGTCTACCAATTCCGCCATGGCCGCATCGGACGCGAAGATCGGTCCGGTTGCCCGACCGTCGCACCCCGCGGGAGAACCCGGGGCCGCTTTCGTGTCGCGCGGCGCAGCGGATAACAGATCGTCCGGCCGCCGACAAGCGCACTCACGGGGAATCGTAGCCGCCCTCCAAGAATGGCGCCGCACCGTCGCCGATGCTGACGCCCGGCTCGACGATCGAGGCCGCCTTGCGGATCAGCTCGGTCACCTCCACGGAGATGCGGTCGCCCGTCACCACGATCTGCCCGCGCGCGATCGGGTGGTCGTTGGCCAGGATCTCGACCATGTCGCTGTCGCTGGCCTCCAGCTCGATCACGGCGCCGCGGCCCATGCGCAGAAGCATGTGCAGCGGCATGCGGGCGCGGCCCAGCACCACCGTCAGATCGACCTTCAGGGTCTCGAAGACCGCCACCGCCCGCCATCCCGTCTCGCCGCCGGTCCGGTCCGGGCAAGCCTTCGCAGCAAGCCCTTGCAACCGCCGGCCGCGGGTGTTGAAGGCTTCGACCATCGACGCAGGATGGTGAACTCTTGGTAAACGCGCCCCGCCTCACGGTCAGCCCGCACGCGTTCCCGAAGCGGCCCGGCACCGACCCGGTCGCCGGCCCGGTGGGCTGGCGCGTGAGCGACGCGCCGGTGGAGTACGCGGCCGCCCTCGCCTGGATGGAGGCGCGCGCGGAGGCGATCGCCCGCGGCGCGGCGCCCGAATGCGTCTGGCTGCTGGAGCACCCGCCGCTCTACACCGCGGGCACGTCGGCCCGGCCCGAGGATCTCGTGGCGCCGGACCGCTTCCCGGTCCACGCGACGGGGCGGGGCGGGCAGTACACCTATCACGGCCCCGGCCAGCGGGTGGCCTACGTGATGCTCGACCTCGACCGGCGCAGCCGCGACCTGCGCGCCTACGTGGCGAGCCTGGAGGCGTGGCTGATCGAGACCCTGGCCGCCTTCAACGTCCGCGCCGAGCGCCGCGAGGACCGGGTCGGGGTCTGGGTGCACCGACCCGAGAAGGGGCCCGGCGTCGAGGACAAGATCGCGGCGATCGGCATCCGGGTCCGCCGCTGGGTCAGCTTCCACGGCGTCAGCCTGAACGTGGAGCCCGACCTCGCGCATTTCGACGGCATCGTGCCGTGCGGCGTCCGGGAGCACGGCGTGACGAGTCTGGTCGATCTGGGCCTGCCGGTGAGCATGGCCGAGGTCGACATGCAGCTCCGCGCCGCCTTCGAGGACATTTTCGGTGCGACCGCGATCGAGGCGGATTTCTGATCGGGCGCGCCGCCGAAGCCTCCGGCCGCGCCGATCAGAAATCCGCGTGCAGTCGCGAGGCGAAGAAGTGTGCCGGGCCGCGGTCGCGGTTGTATCCGGGATTGTCGATGAACTGGTAGTCGAAGGTCAGGGTGACGAACTTCGTGAGGTTCAGGGCGTAGTAGGTCTCCAGCGCGCGCTCGGTGCCGTATTTGAGGCGCCCGTCCCCGATCAGCAGGCCGAGATAGCCGGCCGCGAAGGCGGCCCGGTGCGACGGCGAGAGCCCGTTCATCGCGGCGCCGATGCCGACCGTGTCGTCGGGCCGGTCCCAGGCCTTGCCCTTCAGCGACAGGCCCCCGGAGAAGCTCTGGTCGATGTCGGTGAAGGAGATGTTCTCGGTGCGCCCGTCGTTCAGGCTCGCCCGGGCGAACAGCCCGAGTTCGGGCGTCAGCGCCTGCTCCAGGTTGATGTAGCCGCCGGTCTTGCGGCGGGGCCGCCGGGTCGCCGCGACGGCGTCATTGATGTCGTCGAACAGGCCGAGCTGCGTCAGGGTGACCACGTCGCGGTTGTTGGCCGAGACGCCGACATTCGAGAACAGCCCGATGCGGATCTTGCCGGGCTGCTCCAGCCACGGGAGGACGTGGCGCTCCTCGAACTCGACGTTCAGCCCGGCGCGCCGGAACACCCGCGGGTCGAGCACGTCGCTCGACGGCTCCTTGGGCACCTGCGTGTAGGCGGCGCGGATCGCGAATTCCGGCCGGTTGTACTCGGCGTAGACGCCCTGCGTGAAGCCCGGGAGATTGGCCGGGAAGTCCCAGGCCGACGAGCCCCAGAGCGACCAGTTGAAGAAGTCCACGCGCGGATCGTGCGCGTAGATGTTGCCGTCGAAGAAGTCGCCCAGCGCGAACTTGCCGGCGATCAGCGTGATCCGCTCGGCGTCGTAGCGGGTGGCCACCTGGTTCGGGCCGTCCGGCACCTCCACGGTCTCGCCGCCCAGCCCGAAGGTCTGCTTCACGTAGTAGCGGTTCGAGCGCAGCTTCGGGAAGGGGGCGCCGGCCTTCTGCGCCTCGCCGTTGACGAAGCCGGCGACGCCCAGCGTCCGCGACAGGCCGAAGCCCTGGCTGAACTCGGGGTTGTAGTAGACCTCGGTGCTGTCGGTGAGCTTGAGCCCGAGGAAGATCGTGGCCGTGGTGGTCTGCCGGGCCTGGTGGGGGATCAGGCTCTGCGCGCCCTCGTAGGGCGAGCGGAAGCCGGGCACGCCCTGCGCGATCAGCGTCGTCTGGCCGTGCAGCGAGAAGCGGCCGGTATCGCCGTTGTCGGGGTCGTGCGGGGCGGTCTCGTCCGGGTCCGGCGGGACCTTCAGGCCGTCCGGGAACCACATCAGCCGCGCGAACAGCTGGTTGGAGTTGAAGCTCGCCCGGGTCGTGACCGGCCCGCCCGCGTCGCCGGGCACAGCGCCCAGCGGGAAGCGCCGGCTGCCGCCGAGATCGATGTAGCGGTAGTCGATCCCCAGGGCGAGGCTGTCGGTGATGGCGTACTGCACGCCCGCGCCGAGGGTGAAGCCGACATAGTCGAGGTCCCGCCGCGCCGCGGTCTGCCCGCCCGCGTCGAGGTCCCGCCGCGCCGCGGTCTGCCCGCCCGCGTCGAGGTCCGGATAGTTCGCCAGGATGCGCGCGTTCGCCCCCGCGAGCCCGAAGGTGCCGTAGATCAGGTAGCGGTCGAAGCTGTAGCCCAGCCGGGCACGGAGGGCGCCGTAGAGGTCGGTCTTGGCGCGCACGATGTTGAAGGCCGGCGTCGCGTCCGCGTAGCCGAAGCCCGCGATGGTCGAGGGGACCGGCCGCTTCAGATTCGCCGCGTCGAGACTGGCCTCGATGCCGTAGACCCACGGCCCGGCCTGCCAGTTCCAGCCGCCGAACAGGCCGCCGGTTGCCGTCGTGGCGTTCTTGCCCTGATCGCTGCGGCCCGTGGAATCGCCGCTCTTGAACGGCGGGACCGGCCGGCCGCCGATCGTCGTGGGGCCGAAACTGTAGGCGCCGTAGGAGCCGCCGGCGCTCCCCTCCAGGCCGACATAGCCCCCCGACCAGTCGGTGTAGGCCGGCGCCTGGGCGGTTGGGCGCGGGGCGAACAGGTCGGCCGCCCGTGCCGCGACGGGCGCGAGGAGGGGCGCGGTCAGGACAAGCGCCGCGGTGCGGACCAGGGGCACGGAACGGGTTCTCATCCGACTCACAGAAAAGTATAGCACTTGCTTAAACGGGATCCGGTGTCGCGCAAGCCGCACCGCGCAGTCCAGTCACAGGGCGTCGCGCAGATCGTGGCCGTCCCGCCCCACATTCTCGGTTCGCTGCATGGCACTGGCATGACGAGCCTGGCTGGGCCGGCTCCGTCAAGATCCAGTGCAAGATTTTTGGGCGAATATCTGCGTGAGATCGCGTAATGAGGGTGTCGATCTCTCGGGAAGACGTGTGAATACGGTCGTGCCGACTCGACGACGTCCCAGATTAGAATTGTTATTATTTGATGCTCGTGCGATTCCGGTTTGAACTTCGGGCGGGGTGGATTATGTGCGGTCGCATGCACGCGTCGCACATCATCCCGGTTCTCCGCGGCCTCGCCGCGGCCTCGCTCCTCGCGTTCGCGGGCGCCGCGACGGCCAAGGAGGTGCCGATCGGGCCGCACGTGACGCGGAACGGCCTCGAGGTCGCCGCCGTCTATCTCCAGCCGATCGAGATGGATCCGCCCGGCATGATGCGCGAGGCCGCCAAGTCGGACATCCACCTCGAGACCGATATCCGCGCCGCCAAGGACAACCGCAACGGCTTCGCCGAGGGGGACTGGGTTCCGGCACTCGACGTCCGGTTCGAGGCGGTGAAGCTCGACGGCGACAAGCCCACCGACCAGACGGTTTCGGGCATGCTGATGCCGATGGTGGCCAATGACGGGCCGCATTACGGCGACAACGTCAAGCTGTTCGGCCCCGGTCGCTACCGTCTCAAGGTCACTGTCGCGCCCCCGGGCAAGGACAGCCATTTCGGCCGCCACGTCGACAAGGAGACGGGTGTCGGCCCCTGGTTCGAGCCCTTCGAGATCACCCAGGACTTCACCTTCGCGGGCGTCGGCAAGAAGGGCGCCTACTGAGAGTGCTGGAGCTGACCGTGTCCCGCTTGCCGCGCTCCCTCGTCCGAGTCATCCCGCTGCTGCTGGTCGCCGCCGCGTCGGCCTCCGCGCCGGCGCGGGCCGACGACATGCCGGTCATCAAGGTGGAGATGCGCGACGGCGTGATCATCCCGACGGTGATCGAGGTTCCGGCCAACACCCGGTTCAAGCTCGAGATCTCGAACACCGGCCAGACGCCGGTGGAGTTCGAGAGCACGGAACTCCGGCGCGAGAAGGCGCTGGCCGCGGGCTCGACCTCGGCGATCGTGTTCCGCACCCTCGATGCCGGCACCTACCAGGTGTTCGACGATTTCCACCCGGAAGCGAAGGCGACCCTGGTGGCCAAATGAGCGCGTCCACGACAGCGCCCGGCTCCCTGGCCCTGGCCGGCGTCACGCCGCGCCGGTCCGCGGTCGACGCGCGGCTCGCGCGGTTCGGCGACGTGCTGCGCCGGTACGGCTGGATCATCCGGTCCGTGCAGTGGCTGATCGTCGCGGTCTACGCGGTGCTGGTGATCGTCCCGGCCCTGCTGCCGCTGCCCGACAATGCCGCCCACATCTGGACCAACCTGACGCTGGCCGCCCAGTTCGCCTTCTGGGGGATCTGGTGGCCGTTCGTGCTGGTCAGCATGGTGCTGGTCGGGCGGGCCTGGTGCGGCGTGCTCTGCCCGGAGGGCGCGCTGAGCGAGTTCGCGAGCCGCTGGAGCCGCGGCTACGCCGTGCCGCGCTGGATCACCTGGCAGGGCTGGCCGTTCGTGGCCTTCGCGGGCACCACCGTCTACGGCCAGATGACCAGCGTCTACGGCTACCCGAAGCCGGTGCTCGCGGTGCTCGGCGGCTCGACGCTGGCGGCGATCGTGGTCGGCCTGCTGTACGGGCGCAACAAGCGGGTCTGGTGCCGCTACCTCTGCCCGGTCAACGGCGTCTTCGCGGTGCTGTCGAAGCTCGCGCCGGTGAGCTTCCAGGTCGACCGCGCCGCCTGGGCGGCCTCACCCAAGCCGGTCGGCGGCACCGAGGCCTTCAACTGCGCGCCCCTCGTGCCGGTGAAGACCATGCGCGGCGCGGGCGCCTGCCACATGTGCGGGCGCTGCAGCGGCCATCGCGGCGCCGTGCACCTCGCCCTGCGCTCGCCCAACCACGAGATCGTCCACGTGGCCGGCGCGGAGCCGAGCCTCGACCAGACCATGCTGATCCTGTTCGGCATGCTGGCGCTGGCGGTGGGCGCCTTCCAGTGGTCCTCGAGCCCCTGGTACGTCGATGCCAAGCAGTGGGCGGCCACGTGGCTCATCGAGCGCGGGACGACGTGGCCGCTGGAGCACTCGGCGCCCTGGTTCGTGCTGACGAACTATCCCGACCGCAACGACGTCATGACGCTCCTCGACGGCGGGCTGCTGCTGGCCTACATCGGCGCCGCCACAGTCGTGCTCGGGCTCGCCCTGTCGGGGATCGTGGCGCTCGCGACCCTGAGCCTCGGGGGCTGGTCGCTCCGGCGCTTCCACCACCTGACCCAGACGCTGATCCCGGTGGCGGGCTGCGGCGTCTTCCTGGGCTTGTCGGCGCTCACCGTGACGTTCCTGCGCGGCGACGGCATCGTGATCCCCTACGTGGCGGAGATCCGCGCGGGCCTGCTGGCCGGCGCGAGCCTGTGGAGCGTCTGGCTGGCTTGGCGGGTGGCGGGTCTCGACGCCGGCGGCCTGCGCCGGGTGGCGGCCTCGGCCTGCATCGCCGGCGCGGCCGCCCTCTCGGTGGCCAACTGGGTGCTCCTGTTCTGGATCTGGTAGCGCGCGGTTCGCGCGCCTCGCGTCACACGACCTCACAACTTCTGGAGACCGCCATGATCGGCGCCTTCGTCATCGCCTTCCGCGAAGTCATCGAGGCGGGCCTCATCATCTCCATCGTGCTGGCGGCGACCCGCGGCATTCCGGGCCGGATGCGCTGGGTCCTGCTCGGCATCGCCGGCGGCCTCGCGGGCGCCGCGCTGGTGGCCCTGTTCGCCGAGAAGATCTCCGACGCCTTCGAGGGTAGCGGGCAGGACATCCTGAACGCCGCGGTCCTGATCGTCGCCGTGCTGCTGCTGATCTGGCACAACACCTGGATGAGCAAGCACGGCAAGGAGCTGGCCGGCGAGTTGCGCGCCGCCGGTGCGGCCGTGCGCTCGGGCGAGCGGGAGGCGGCGGCCCTGTCGATCGTGATCGGCGCCGCGATCCTGCGCGAGGGGGCCGAGCTGGTCCTGTTCCTCTACGGCCTCGTGGCCTCGGGCACCTCGGGCGCGGACATCCAGTTCGGGGCGGTCGCCGGCATCGGTGCGGGCGCGCTCCTCTCGGCCGTGACCTATCTCGGGCTCGCCTCGATCCCGAGCCGCTACGTCTTCTCGGTGACCAGTGTCCTGATCATCTTCCTCGCGGCCGGCCTCGCCGCGCAGGCGGCGCAGTTCCTGGCCAATGCCGGTGTGGTGGACGTCCTCGGCCACACCCTCTGGAACAGCTCCGCCGTGATCGCCGAGAATTCCTGGCCGGGCCGCGTCCTGCACGCGCTGGTCGGCTACACCGACCGGCCGACCGCCCTCCAGGGGCTGGTCTACATCGCCACCATCGCGGTCATGGTCGGCCTGATGCAGTGGAGCGCCACCGACAAGCGCCGCGCGGTGCGGGCGGCGTAGGGAACGTCAAGCGACCTCCGCCGCACCGACCGTCGGCGCGGCGGAGGAAACCGTGTGGCCGTCCTCAGCCCTGCGCAGTCCACTTGGTGGGATCGGCCGGTTTCTCCCGGTAGATCGTGCCGGCGAAATCGACGTGCAGCTCCGTTGCCGCCCCGTCGGGTCGGCGACCCAGGACCTCGAAATGCTTCGGCTTGCGCCGCGGCGCGTCCATGACCGCCCAGCCCGCGGAGGCGACCGCCGCGAGAGCGCGCGCGGGATCGGCCGAGGCCTCCGCCCGCGCCTCCGCCCGTTTCGGCCCGTGTGGGTGGTGGGGCTTCTTGTGATGGATCTCCACAGGATCCCGGCCCTCCGCCGAGATCCGCGTGACCTTGATCTCGGAGGGACGGCGTTCGCCCTCGAGCGTCACCCGCAGCCCGTGCGCGATCGGGAAGGCGGCCACGCCCTTCGGGCCGAGGTCGGCGAGATGGGTCTCACCGTCGGCCTCGACGGTGAAGCGATGGGCGAAGACGTGCCCGACGGTGCCCGAGAAGGCGGTGGTGTCGTGAAGCGGCATGATTTTCTCCGTAGAGCGCCCAACCGCAGGCGCATTCGATATATCGAAATCGATCACGGAGCATTCAAGGCGACGCGTGACCAGCCCCGAGCGGACGGGCCGCCGGGCCGGTTCGGGAGGCTGCCTCTCAGGAACCCGTCGCGACCGCCCGGGCCGGGTCGGCGCCCCATTCCGACCAGGAGCCGTCGTAGAGGCCCCGGGCGGGGCGGCCCATGGTCTCCAGCGCCAGCGCGATGATCGCCGCGGTCACGCCGGAGCCGCAGGTGGTCACGATCGGCCGGTCCGGATCGACGCCGTTCTCGGCGAAGACGGCCTGCAGCTCCTCGGGGCTCTTCATCCGGCCGTCGCGCTGGAGGGCCGCGTAGTGCAGGTTGCGGGCGCCGGGCATGTGCCCCGGCCGGACACCGGGGCGGGGCTCCGGCTCCTCGCCGCGGAACCGCGTGCCCGAGCGGGCATCGACCACCTGCGCCGAGCCGGTCTCGAGGGCCCGAGCGACGTCGTCCGCGTCCGCCACGGCGCCGTGGTCGAGGCGGGCGGTGAAGTGCCGGCGCTCGTGCGGGCGCGGCTCGCCCTCCTCGGTCGGGTAGCCCGCCGCCACCCAGGCCGGCAGGCCGCCGTCCAGGACCAGCGCGTCGCGCACGCCGAAGGCCTTGAGCATCCACCAGACCCGCGGGGCCGAGAACAGCCCCTGTCCGTCGTAGACCACGATCTGCATGCCGTCGCCGATACCGAGCGCGCGCATCCGCGCCGCGAACACCTCGGGCCGCGGGAGCATGTGCGGCAGGCTCGACTCGGTGTCGCTCATGGCGTCGAGATCGAAGCGGCGGGCGCCGGGGATGTGGGCCGCGCGGAACTCGGCCTCGGGATCGCGGCCCGCGGCCGGGAGGTACCAGGAGGTGTCGAGCACGACGATATCGGGGGCCGCGAGGCGGTCGTGCAGCCATTCGGGTGACACGAGGGGCGCTTGGGCCATGGTCGGCGGATCCGGCTCTGTTCGCGTTGCGGGCTCACAGAACCACAGGTCGCAGCGCGTTGCACGTCCGGGCCGCCGCGGGGCGGCGGCGTTCGAGCGGATTCGTCAGCCGCGCCGATGCCGGCCGATGCCAATCGAGCGCGCGTGGGAACACGGAGCTACGCATCCTGCACCGTGGTCCGATGCATCCAGCGCAGGCTGGTCTTGTTTTAAAGAGCCGTAACCCCAGTTACGACACCATGATGACGCCAATCGCGTCGGCCGTACGGCCGGCATCGTGTTGGCCGCCCCGGACGCTCCGCTCGCGGACGCGAAACGGGGCCGTCGCCTGAACGAGATGCGTTCAAACCTTCCCTGTCTGCCCGGGCGCCCGACCCACCGTGCAGGATGCTTATTGAGCCGATCGATACCATGAATCAACTCGTCCGCATGTCCCAGATCGGCGACGCCGAGACCGTCGAGGAACCCTCGGCCGACCTGCGCGTGCCCTTCGCTCAGTCCGGCGCCTTCGTGTGCAAGTACATCATCGGTGAGCCGAACGACCGCGCCGTCTGCTGCGGCGCCCCCGTGTCCGACGGCAAGAGCTGGTGCGCCTATCACCGCCGCATCGTGTTCGAGCCGACCCGCCCCGGCCGCATCCGCTGAGGCAGTTCCTGCCGTATCCCCTGTCGTATCCCCTGGACCATGCCGGCCGTCACTGCGTCCGCATGATCTGGATGACCGCCGGGGTGATGATGACCACGAACAGCACGGGCAGGAAGAACAGGATCATCGGGACGGTGAGCTTCGGCGGAAGCCCGGCCGCCTTCTTCTCGGCCTCGTTCATGCGCATGTCGCGGCTCTCCTGGCTCAGCACGCGCAGCGCCTGACCCACCGGCGTGCCGTAACGCTCAGCCTGGATCAGCGCCGTGGCCACGGATTTCACCGGCTCGAGCCCGGTGCGCATCACGAGGTTCTCGTAGGCCTGGCGCCGGTCGGGCAGGAACGACATCTCGGCGGTCATCAGCGCGAGTTCCTCGGCCAGCACGACCGAGGACGTGGCGATCTCGGTGCTCACCTTCCGGAACGCGTTCTCGATCGCCATGCCGGATTCCACGCAGATCAGCGTGAGGTCGAGGGCGTCGGGCCACGCCTTGCGGATCTCGGTCTGGCGCTTCTTGGCGGTATTTACCAGGAACAGCTCCGGCGCCTTGATGCCCATGTAGGCCGCGCCGATCACTAGCCCGAACCGCATGAGGTACGAGGCGTCGAGCACCTCCAGCACGAACAGGTAGAACAGGGCCGCGATCACCGCGACCACCGGCACGACGAGGCGGAAGAACAGGAACGCCGTCTCCGCCCCCTGGCCGCGATAGCCCGCCTGCATCAGCTTGCGCTTGGCGGTGTCCGTGCCGAGCCAGCGGCGCAGCTGGTACCGCTCGACGATGGACTTCATGTAGGCCTTCGGCTCCGTGCGCAGCGTCGCCCGGTTGCCGGTCCGCTCCGCGCTCAGCCGCTCGCGCCGCCGGATCTGCTCTCGCTCGTCGCTGACGAGCTTCATCCGCTTGCCGAGCCGGTCGGTCTCCAGGAAGGGCTGCGCCACCGCGTAGGCGGTCGCGGCCGCCGCGACGGCGGCCAGGACCGTGCCCATGAAGCGCGGATCGAACAGCTTCTCGGCGATGGCGTCGATCATCGGGCGGGATCCGGAAGACGGCGCACCGCGCCTAGAACTCGAAGGCGATCATCTTCTTGATCGTGAAGATGCCGATGGACATCCAGATCGCCGCGCCGACCAGGGCGATCTTGCCCGTATCGGTGGTCCAGAGCAGCGAGATGTAGTCGGGGCTGGTGAGGGCGGTGATGCCCGCCACCGCGAAGGGCAGGCAGGCGATGATCGAGGCCGAGGCCTTGGCCTCCATGCTCATCGCCTGGACCTTGCCGCGCATCTTGGCGCGGTCGCGCAGCACCGTGGACAGGTTGTTCAGCGCCTCGGAGAGGTTGCCGCCCGATTGCTGCTGGATGTTGATCACGATGGCGAAGAAGTTCACCTCGGCGGTGGGCACCCGCTCGAACAGGCGGGTGCAGGCCTCGCCGAGGGACAGGCCCATCGCCTGGGTCTCGACCACGGTCCGGAACTCGCTGCGCACCGGCTCCTCGGCCTCGCGCGAGACCATGCGGAAGCAGTCGCCCACCGGGATGCCGGTGCGGATACCGCGGACCACCACGTCGACGGCGTTGGGCAGCTCCTTGTTGAATTTCGCGATGCGCTTGAGCCGCAGGTGGCGCAGCAGATAGGCCGGGAGGCCGAAGCCGCCCGCGAAGGCGGCGCCGAGCGCCGCCATGGCGTTGTCGGTGATGACGAAGAGCAGGAGGCCGAAGACGACGCCGCTCAGGGCCGAGATCCCGTAGAAGGTCTGCTTCGTCCATCCGAGGCCCGCGCGGGCGAGCTTCAGCTCGACGCTGGCCTTCGAGGCGCCCTTGGCCTTCGCCTCGATCTCGCTCAGCGTCTTGGCGACCTGCTCGCGTCGGTTGACCGCCACGCCCCGGGTCGCCGCTCCCGAGGCCGAGACGCTGATCGACTTCAGGCGCTTGTTGGCCCGGCGCTCGCCGCCGAGCAGGGGCAGGACCGCCACGTAGGCGACGGCGGCGACCGCGATGCCGACGAGGCCGGCGGCGATCGGCAGGTTGGAGGCGTCCGCCATCGGCTCAGTTCCGGTCGATGACCTCGGCAGCGTCGAGCGCCTCGCCGAGCCGCTGTTCCAGGCCGTAGTAGCGGGCGCGCTCCCAGAATTTCGGCCGGCCGACGCCGGTGGAGCGGTGGCGCCCGATCAGCTTGCCGTTCGCGTCCTCGCCGACGATGTCGTAGAGGAACACGTCCTGCGTGGTGATGACGTCGCCCTCCATGCCGAGCACCTCGGTGATGTGGGTGATGCGCCGGGAGCCGTCGCGCAGGCGCATGGCCTGGATCACGACGTCGATCGAGCCGCAGATCATCTCGCGCAGGGTCCGCGAGGGCAGCGAGAAGCCGCCCATCGAGATCATCGACTCGATACGCGACAGGCACTCGCGCGGGCTGTTGGCGTGGAGCGTGCCCATCGAGCCGTCATGGCCGGTGTTCATCGCCTGGAGCAGGTCGAAGGCCTCCGGTCCGCGCACCTCACCGACGATGATCCGCTCGGGACGCATGCGCAGGCAGTTCTTCACGAGGTCGCGCATGGTGACCTGGCCCTGGCCCTCCATGTTGGGCGGCCGCGTCTCCAGGCGCACCACGTGGGGCTGCTGGAGCTGCAGCTCGGCCGCGTCCTCGCAGGTGATGACCCGCTCGTCGTGCTCGATGAAGGCCGTGAGGCAGTTGAGCAGCGTCGTCTTGCCCGAGCCGGTGCCGCCCGAGATGACCACGTTGCAGCGCGACTGGCCGATGATCTTCAGGACCTCGGCGCCCTCGGGCGAGATCGCCCCGAAGCGCACGAGCTGCTCCAGGGTCAGCTTGTCCTTCTTGAACTTGCGGATGGTGAGCGCAGGGCCGTCGATCGCCAGGGGCGGCGCGATGACGTTGACGCGGGATCCGTCCGGCAGGCGCGCGTCGCAGATCGGCGAGGCGTCGTCGACGCGGCGCCCGACCTGGCTGACGATCCGCTGGCAGATGTTCATCAGCTGCTGGTTGTCGCGGAACCGCACGCTGGTCAGCTGGATCTTGCCCCCGACCTCGATGAAGGTCCGGTGGGCGCCGTTGACCATGATGTCGGCGATGTCGTCGCGGGCGAGCAGCGGCTCCAGGGGACCGTAGCCCAGCACGTCGTTGCAGATGTCGTCGAGCAGCTCCTCCTGCTCGGAGATCGACAGGACGATGTTCTTGAGCCCGATGATCTCCGTGACGATGTCGCGGATCTCCTCGCGCGCGGTCTCGGCGTCGAGGCGCGAGAGCTGCGTCAGGTCGATCGCCTCGATCAGGGCGCCGAAGATCAGGCTCTTCGTGCGGTAGTAATCCTCCGAGCGCGCGGTCTCGACGACGACCGGGGCCGCCGGTGCCGGGCGCGAGGCCGCCGCCGGCGCGTCGCGCAGCACAGGCGTGGCCGGCGCCGGGATCCGCGCCTGCGGGATCGGCGGGGGCGCCGCCGACGCGCCGCCGGATTGTCGCCTACCGAACATGGGTCAGATCCCCGACGCTGACCCGCGGCGCCTGCCGGGCGAAGGATCGCGTCCCCATCAGGATGCCTTGCGGCCGGAAAGCTTGGCGAGCAGCGGCTCCAGCAGGCTCGGACGGCCGCGTCGGCTCTCGGGACGCCCGAGGGTCATGGCCGCCAGATCGTTGAACAGCTCCGCCACCTTCGAGCCCGCCTGGATCTCGGCGATCATCTGGCCATTGTTGGCCGCCGTGCCGAACAGGGTCGGCTCGAACGGGATCGTCAGGGCGACCGGAGCCTCCAGGGCCTTGGCGAACTCGGCGGTGCCGATCTCGGGCCGCTTGGGCACGCCGACGCCGTTCAGCACGATGCGGGGCGGCTGGTCGTTCGGGCGGCCGTGCTTCAGCGCGCCGAGGAGGTTCTTGGCGTTGCGCAGGCAGGCGAGGTCGGGCCCGGCCACGATCAGGATCTCGTCGGCCGCCGTCAGAACCCGCTTCGACCACGCGTTCCACTGGTGCGGGATGTCCAGGACCACGCAGGGCACGCTCGCCCGCATGTGCTCGATCAGAGTGTCGAAGGCCGGCTCGGACAGGTCGATGGTCCGGTCCAGGCTGGCCGGGGCCGAGAGCAGGCTCAGGTTGTCGCTGCACTTGGACAGCAGCCGCTCGACCAGGGCGGAATCCAGGCGCTCGGGCGCGAACACCGCCTCGGCGATGCCCTGCGGCGGATCCTGGTTGAAGTTGAGCGAGGCGGTGCCGAAGGCGATGTCGAGATCGGCGATCACCGTCTGGACGCCCTGACTCCGGGCCACGGACCACGCGAAATTGTGCGCCACGGTCGAGGCGCCGATGCCGCCCTTGACGCCGTAGACCGCCACGGTCCGTCCCACAGGCTTCACGCCCGGGGCCGTGAACAGGTCGGAGATCGCCGCGATGAGCGTCAGGGGCTCGACCGGCGCCATCAGATAGTCGGACACCCCGCGCTGGATCAGCTGCCGGTAGAGCATCACGTCGTTGACGTGGCCGATCACCAGGACGCGGGTGCCCTCGTCGCAGACCTCGGCCAGGGCGTCGAGGCACTCGATCGGCTTCGAGCGCGCGCCCTGGACCTCGATGAGGATGACGTTGGGCGTCGGCGCGTGCCGGTAGGCCTCGATCGCGGCGGCCCCGCCGCCCATCCGCACCTTGACCTGCGCCTTCTGCATGCGCCGGTCGAGGGCCGCGCCCTCGATCATCGCCGCGGTCTCGCCGGTCTCGCAGAATGCCTGGATGGTGATCCGGGGCACCGGGGCGATCGTGCGCTCGGTCGTCTCGGACAGCTCTGCCATGACGGCGCTTTCGGGTTCGCGTTCGGGGCGCGGCGTTGCGGTCGGCGGCGGGGCTGCCCATCCCCGACGCCGGCTGTCTCAGTTCGTGACCTGGGACTTCACGGCGGTCTGCCCATCTTGCCGCCATGTGGTTGACGGATCCTTGCCGTCCCGCAACTGGCCAATGTCCCGGACCCGCTTGACCGTGTCGATGCGGCCCTCGGGCCGGCCGCGCACGAGGTCGACCGGGTCGGCGACCTGGGCGGCCACGTTGGACTGCGTGGCGCAGCCCAGGTTCCAGCTCGGCCGGTTGTTGTAGTCGATCGCGAAATTGCTGGTCCCGAGGTCCTGGGGCCAGAGGCCGCAGGCGTCGGCCACCTTGGCCTGCATGCGCTGGAAGCTCAGACGGATCGGCGAGGCGAGGGTCGGCGCGGCCACCGCGTAGCCGGTGACCGCGATCTCGCGGCCGTTGACGCCGTTCTGCGTGCCGAGCCGGCCCAGCACCGACGCGGTCCGCTCCACGGCGACGACCTGGTCGGCCGGGACGCCCTGGGGCACCTGCATCAGCAGGCTTCCGCGGCCGTAGCGCCGGTATTCCAGCATGAAGGCGTCGACATCGGTCGCCTGGCGCGGGTCCAGATGACCCGTGCCGGTGGGGAACACGTCGAGGCTGCGGGTCCCGTCGGTCAGCACGATCGGGTGGCGCGCGCGGTAATCCGTCACGTCAATGCCGCCGGTCGTGGCGGGATCGCTCTTGCAGGCCGCCGCGAGGGCGCCCAGCGCGCAGGCGGCGAGCACGCTCGCGGCGCGGCGGGGCAGGGCGGGCGTGTGACGTCCGGTCATGGGTCCGATCCTGGGGGCGCGGCGGGGCTGCGGGGCGCTACTCGACGATGAAGCCGACGCGGCCGCGGTAGGCGCGGCCGAGCGGCGCCGCGGCGGTCGCGCCGGGCGGGGCGACCTTGCCGTAGATGCGGTTGATCTGGCCGAGCAGCACCGTCTGCCCGTCGCTGGCGTCGACGAAGTTGTCGTCGGGCCGGCTGACCTGCTTCGGCTCCATCGGCCGGGCGATGTAGGGCGTGCACATGATCATCAGCTCGGTCTCCTGGCGCTGGTAATCGCGGGAGCGGAACAGCGCGCCGAGGATCGGGAGGTTGATCAGGCCGGGCAGGCCGGCGATCGCCTGCTTGTTGAACTGCTGGATCAGGCCGGCGGTCATCATCACGCCGCCGGAGGGCAGCTCGACGGTGGTCTCTGAGCGGCGCACCCGGGTGCCCGGCACCGCGACCGAGGTGTTGCCGATGACGTAGCTGAAGCTCTGTTGGGTATCGATCTCGGTCACGTCCGTGGCGACGCGGATCGAGATCCGGTTGTCGGCCAGCACCGTCGGGGTGAACGACAGGGCGACGCCGTAGGGCTTGTAGGTGATGCCGGGCGAGCAGACGCCGCCGACCGCGCAGGTCGCCGAGGCCGGGACCGCGAACTCGCCGCCGGCCAGGAACTTGGCGGCCTCGCCCGAGATGGCGGTCAGCGTCGGCTCGGCCAGGATGCGCGAGACGCCGGCCTGCTCGAACGCCTTCAGGGTCGCCTGAAGCGAGAAGCCGCCCCCCTGCACGGAGGCCTGGATCAGGTTTCCGCTCGGCGTGTTCGTGTTGATCGGGAAGGGCAGGTTGTTGGTGATCACGTTCGGGAGGTACGCCGGCACCTGCGTGGCCGCCGCGGTCCCGCCGTTCACGACCGTCTGCCCCAGGTTCCCGACCGGGTTCAGCGCCGACCAGTTGCCGGCCATGTTGATCCCGAACTGCTTCAGGACGTTGCGCGATACCTCGACCACGGTGACGCGGAGCATCACCTGATCCTTGTTGCGGATCGTGAGGTTGTTGATCACCGCGCCCCGCGACCCGGCGGCGACACCGCCGCTCGCCGCGCCCGCCGGCCCGGCGGCCCCGCCGCCGCCCAGGCCCACGAAGGCGTTGGCGATGTCGATCGCCTGCTGCGCGTCCGACGAGGAGTTGACCGCCCCCGACAGGAGCACCGAGGCGCCCGAGGAGCGCACGTCGAAGCGCCCGCCCGGGATGCTCTGGCTGAGCAGCTCGCGCAGGGTCCCGAGGTTGAGGTCCCGCGCCACCGTCACGTCGAGGGCGGCGATCTGGCGCCCCTCGGCATCCATGATGAAGATCGAGGTCGCGCCGTCGGCCATGCCGATCACGAAGACCTTGCGGGTCGAGCGCACCACCGCGTTGGCAACCGCGGGGTTGGCCACGAACACCTCCTTGGCGTCCCGCGGCAGGTCGACGATGACGGAGCGGCCCGCGGTCAGCTCGACCCGCCGGGTGGCGTTGGCTTCCGCGGCCCCGACCGTCAGGACCGGTGCGGGGCCGAAGGTCTGGCGGTCCTGGGCCGGGGCCGGTCCGGTCAGGGCGGCCAGCAGGGCGAGGGCGCCGGCCGAGCGGCGGCGCGGGCCGCGGTCGGGGCGCCGCAGCGCGCGGGCGTCGGGCAGTGAAGCGGGCGGCGGAGCGATCATGGCGGTCACGGCGTCTGCTGCCGCGCGACGCCGAAGCGCACCACGGTCAGGGCGGGTTCGGGCATCTGCGCGGCGGACGCGTCGGCCAGCGGCGTGGCCTCGGGCGGGCGCCCGGCATCGGCGAGGCTGCGCAGGGAGAGGGTCAGGGCGCCGACCTTCTGGGCGAGGGCCAGGGTCTCGGCCTGCGCGGGCGTGACGGCCAGCGTCGCGGTCTCGCCGGTGACGACGTTGGTGCCGTTCTTCTCCTGGACCAGCTGACCGATCGCCAGGACGCGGATGTCGGTCAGGATCGTCTGGGAGAGCTGCACGTCGCTGTTGTTGGCCCGCGAATTGGACTCGTCGCGGAAGGTGCGGATCACGTCGACGCGGTCGTTCGGCAGGATGAAGCCGCCGGCCGAGTTGGTGCCGCGGCTGTCGGTGACGATGGCGACCGCGCGCATGCCGGGCGGCAGGATCGCCGCCATGAAGCCGCTCTCCGGGCGCACCAGCTTCTGGGCGCGGATCGGCTCGCCCGTCAGGAAGCCCGAGCGCACGGACGCGCCCACGGTCTCCTCGAGGGCCTTGGGGTTGATCTTGCGGGTCATGTAGCCGTTGGCCACGGCGCCGTCCGGCCAGGGCTGCCAGCGCAGGTCCGCGGCCCGGAGCACCTGGCCCATGGGCATGTCGATGGCGGCCACGAGCACGTCGGTCGTCGGCTGCGGCGGCGCCTCGGCCGCCGGCGGCGGTGGCGGCGGTGGCGGGTCGCCGCCGCTCATCAGGAAGGCCGCCCCGGTCCCCGCCGCGAGGGCGATACCGAGGACGGCGAAACGGGCTGGGTTCATCGCATCGCCACGCGCCGGAGACGGCCGGATTGCCGTCCATGACCGGAACCTGCGCGGGGATTCGTGTAATTATGGTTAAGGTATTATAACCTCTGCCGTTGTCGCCGGTCCGGAAACGGGGCGACCGGAACCGCGTCACAATCCGCGGAATCCTTCAGCCTCCGACCGACCTCGGCCGTGGCGCATCGCCGGGGCGTCCCCTATCCTGCCGGCGGAACCGCCTCAGAAGCGGGCGCTCGGGCGAACCGGGGGGAGACATGATCAGGACAATCGGCGGCGCGGTGCTGGCGACCGCCCTCGCGGGGACCGCGCTCGGCTCCGCCCCGGCGGCCGCGCAGGGAAGCTTCTCGGACAACGCGATACGGATCGGCATCCTCAACGACCAGTCCGGCCTCTACGCCGAGTACGGCGGCCAGGGCTCGGTCGAGGCCGCCCGCATGGCGGTGGAGGACATGGGCGGCAAGATCGGCAGCGTGCCGATCGAGATCCTCACGGCCGACCATCAGAACAAGCCCGACATCGCCTCGGCGATCGCCCGGCAATGGTACGACCGCGACGGGGTCGACGCGATCATGGAGCTGACCACCTCCTCGGTGGCGCTGGCGGTCCAGGGCCTGTCCAAGGAGAAGAAGAAGATCACCATCACCACCGGGGCGGCGACCAGCGACCTCACCGGCAAGGCCTGCACGCCGTACGGCTACCACTGGGCGTTCGACACGCGGGCGCTGGCGGTGGGCACCGGCGGCGCGCTGACCCGGGCGGGCGGCAACACGTGGTTCTTCCTCACCGCCGACTACGCCTTCGGCTCGGCGCTGGAGGCCGACACCAGCAAGGTGGTGATCGCCAACGGCGGCAAGGTGCTGGGCAGCGTCCGGCACCCGCTCTCGAACCAGGACTTCTCGTCCTTCCTGCTCCAGGCGCAGGGCTCGAAGGCCAAGGTGATCGGGCTCGCCAATGCCGGCCTCGACACCTCGAACGCGATCAAGCAGGCGGCCGAGTACGGCATCGTCGAGGGCGGGCAGAAGCTCGCGGCCCTGCTGTTCACCCTCTCGGAGGTGCACGGGCTCGGACTCAAGGTCGCCCAGGGCCTGACGCTCACCGAGGGCTGGTACTGGGACGCCAACGACGAGACCCGCGCCTTCGGCCAGCGCTACATGAAGCGCACCGGCCGGATGCCCAACATGATCCAGGCCGGCACCTACTCGGCGGTCCTGTCCTACCTGAAGGCCGTCAAGGCGGCCGGCACCGACGAGACCGACGCGGTCAACGCCAAGCTCAAGGAACTGCCGGTGGACGACGTCTTCGCCCATGGCGGGATCGTGCAGCCGAACGGCCGCATGGTCCACGACATGTACCTGTTCGAGGTGAAGAAGCCGGCCGAGTCGAAGGGTCCGTGGGACCTCTACAAGCTGATCTCGACCATCCCCGGCAAGGAGGCCTTCGCCACCCCGGCCGAGAGCGGCTGCCCGCTGACGGCGGCGAAGTAGGGACGAGGGAGGGGCGCAGATGCCCCTCCGTCATCGCGAGCGCAGCGAGGCGACTGAGCGCTACGCGGCCTCGGAGAGCGTGGCGCTGCTCAGGCGTCTCGCTCCGCTCGCGGAGACGACGGCGCTCGCGGGCCGCCGATAGGACGCCGTCGTCAGCCCGCCCAGACGCGCCGGTACAGCGCCACGATCTCGTCGGCGGTGGGCTCCACCGGGTTGTTGGCCGGGGAGCCGGAGGCCAGCGCCTGGGCCGCCATGGTGGGCAGCAGCGCCTCCCAGCGGGCCGGGTCGATCCCGTATTCCCGCGGCCCCGGCACGTCGAGGTCGTCGTTCAGTGCCTCGAGCTCGGCCACCAGGGCCGACACCGCCGAGCGATCGTCGGTGTCGGGGCCGGCGATCTTCATGGCGCGGGCACAGGCGGCGTACCGGTCGACGGCGGCCGGGGCCGAGAAGGCCGTCACCGCCGGCAGCAGCATCGCGTTCGAGAGCCCGTGCGCCACGTGGAAATGCGCGCCGATCGGCCGGCTCATGCCGTGGACCAGCGCCACCGAGGCGTTCGAGAACGCGATGCCCGCCTGGGTGGCGCCGAGCATCATCGCCTCGCGCGCCGCCCGGTCGCCGGGATCGGTCCAGACCCGGCGCAGGTTCGGGGCGATCAGCCGCATCGCCTGCAGCGCCAGCCCGTCCGAGAACAGGTTCGACTTGCGCGAGACGTAGGCCTCGATCGCGTGGGTCAGGGCGTCGATGCCGGTGTCCGCCGTGAGCCGCTTCGGCTTGGTGAGCGTCAGCTCGTAATCGACCAGGGCCGCGACCGGCAGGTAGGCGAGGCCGATGCAGAGCATCTTCTCGTCCGAGGCCTCGTCGGTCACGATGGTGAAGCGGGTCGCCTCCGAGCCGGTGCCGGCGGTGGTCGGGATCGCCACGATCGGCAGGCCGGACTCGTCCTGCTGGCGGGGCGCCTTGTAGTCGCGCATGTGGCCGCCGTGGCGGGCGAGCACCGCCACCGCCTTGGCGGTGTCCATCGGGCTGCCGCCGCCGAAGCCGACCACGCAGTCGAAGTCGCCCGCCTGGAGGGCCGCCAGCGCCGCCTCCACGGAGGCGACGGTCGGGTCCGGCACGGTCTCGGAGAAGATCGTGGCCCGCGCGCCCGCCGCGGTGAGCCGCTCGAGCAGCGTGTCGGTGCGGCCGCTGCCGGCGAGGTAGGGGTCGGTGACCACGAAGGGGCGCGACAGGCCGAGCTGGCCGAGCACCTCCGGCAGGAGCCGCGAGGCGCCGGCGCCGACGCGCATCAGCCGGGGCAGGGCGATCGAGGCGACCATTCTGTTGCTTCTCCCTCCCGGCGCCTCTGCTGGTCCGCCGGGACGGCGATCTTAGGACCTGCGCGCGCCGGGCGAAACTGCCGGCGCTTACACTGCCGGCCCGGCGAACAGCGCGGCGGCGGCCTCCACCTCGCCCGCGATGAAGCCCGCCACCGCGCGGATATGGGCCGCCTTCCGGTGATCCTCGTGGATGTGCATGTGGAACGAGCGTGTCAGGGCCACCGCCCCGGGCAGCACCGGCACGAGACCCGGATGGGCCGCCGCGATGAAGGCCGGCAGGACGCAGAGGCCGGCGCCGCCGAGCGTCGCGTGGACCTGGGCCAGGAGGTTGGTGGAGCGCAGCCGCGCGGAGACCGGCGGACCCAGGGCGCCGAGATAGTTCAGCTCGCGCGTGAACAGCATGTCCTCGATGTAGCCGACGAAGGGATGCCCCGAGAGGTCCCCGACCTCCGCGATCGGCGCGGCCCCCGCGAGGTAGGTTTCGGCCGCGTAGACGAGCAGCCGGTAATCGGTCAGCCGGCGCGCCACCACCCGCGCCTGCTGCGGGCCCGAGAGGCTGATGACGATGTCGGCCTCGCGCTTCGAGAGGCTGAAGATCCGGGCGGTCGCCATGATCTCGACCTCCAGCCCCGGGTGGCGGGCGGTGAGCCGGTGCATCCGGGGTGCGAGGAACACGCTGCCGAACCCGTCCGGCGCGCCGATCCGAACCGTGCCGGAGACCGTCTGCGCGGCCTCCGTGGCGGCGCTCGCCGACAGGAACGCGCTCTCCATGGCCTCCGCGACGCCCAGCAGGTTCGCGCCGTCCTCGGTGAGCGCGTAGCCGAGGTTGCTGCGGTGGAACAGCCGGGCGCCGAGCCCTTCCTCCAGGGCGCGGATCCGGCGCCCGACCGTGGTGTGCTCGGTGCCGGTGCGGGCCCCGGCGGCGCTCAGCGTTCCCGTCCGCGCCACCGCGAGGAAGAAGCGGAGGTCGTCCCAGTTGGGCCCCGTCCTGGCCATGGCCGCACCCTCGCTGTGCATCGATGCACGACGGCTGTAAGCGCATCCGGCTTTATCGCTCAAGCGATCCTGATAGGGTGCGCCAAAATCGAACGCCACATCACAGGGAGGCGCGCGTGCGCACGATCGGGCATTACATCGGCGGCCGGAACGTCGGCGGCGAGAGCGGACGGTTCGCGGACGTCTTCCATCCCTCGACCGGCGAGGTCCAGGCCAAGGTCGCCCTGGCCAGCAAGGCGGAGCTCCGCGCCGCCGTCGAGAACGCCAAGGCGGCGCAGCCGGCCTGGGCGGCGACCAACCCGCAGAAGCGGGCCCGCGTGATGATGCGCTTCCTGGAGCTGATCCGCGCCGAGAACGACTCGCTCGCCGAACTCCTCGCCTCCGAGCACGGCAAGACCGTGCCGGACGCCAAGGGCGATATCCAGCGCGGCGTCGAGGTCGTGGAGTTCGCCTGCGGCATCCCGCACCTGCTCAAGGGCGAGTACACGGAAGGGGCCGGGCCCGGCATCGACGTCTACTCCCTGCGCCAGCCGCTCGGCGTGGTCGCCGGCATCACGCCGTTCAACTTCCCGGCCATGATCCCGCTGTGGAAATGCGCCCCGGCGATCGCCTGCGGCAACGCCTTCATCCTGAAGCCGTCCGAGCGCGACCCGAGCGTGCCGATCCGCATCGCCGAGATCTTCCTGGAGGCGGGCCTCCCGCCGGGCATCCTCAACGTCGTCAACGGCGACAAGGAAGCGGTCGACGCGATCCTCGACGACGAGGACATCAAGGCGGTGGGCTTCGTCGGCTCCTCGCACATCGCCGAGTACATCTACGTCCGCGCCGCCGAGACGGGGAAGCGCGCCCAGTGCTTCGGCGGCGCCAAGAACCACATGATCATCATGCCGGACGCCGACATGGGCCAGGCCGTCGACGCGCTGATCGGCGCCGGCTACGGCTCGGCGGGCGAGCGCTGCATGGCGATCTCGGTGGCGGTACCGGTGGGCGAGCAGACCGCCGACCGGCTGATGGAGAAGCTGATCCCGCGGGTCGAGTCGCTCAAGATCGGTCCCTCGCATGACGGCTCGGCCGATTACGGCCCGCTCGTCACCGCCGAGGCGGTGGAGCGGGTGAAGAGCTACATCGACAAGGGCGTCGCCGAGGGCGCGCAGCTCGCGGTCGACGGCCGCGGCTTCAAGCTCCAGGGCTACGAGAACGGCTTCTACATGGGCGGCTCGCTGTTCGACCGCGTGACGCCCGACATGACGATCTACAAGGAGGAGATCTTCGGCCCCGTGCTCTCGGTGGTGCGGGCCAAGGATTACGAGGAGGCGCTGGCGCTGCCCTCGACCCACCAGTACGGCAACGGCGTCGCGATCTTCACCCAGGACGGCGACGCGGCCCGCGACTTCACCGCCCGGGTCAACGTCGGCATGGTCGGCGTGAACGTGCCGATCCCGGTCCCGATCGCCTACCACACCTTCGGCGGCTGGAAGCGCTCGGGCTTCGGCGACCTGAACCAGCACGGGCCGGACTCGATCCGGTTCTACACCAAGACCAAGACCGTGACGCAGCGCTGGCCGAGCGGCATCAAGAGCGGGGCGGAGTTCTCCATCCCGACGATGCGGTAGAGCGCGGCGGTTCGAGGTCGGGGGCGCGGGTCCCCTCTCCCGTGCGGGAGTGGGACGGGGTCAGGGGCGAGAACTCTCCGGACAGACCTGATCCCTCACCCCAACCCTCTCCCGAACGGGAGAGGGTGCACGCCGCGCCCCACGCGCCGGAGGTGCAGGCCCCGGGCGGTTGCGCGGTGAATCGGAGGGAGTGTCCATGAGTTTCGGGCTCGACGAGGACCGGACCGCGATCCGCGAGATGGCCCTCGGCTTCGCGGCCGAGCACATCGCGCCGCACGCCCTCGACTGGGACCGGGACAAGACCTTCCCGGTCGAGACCCTGCGGGCGGCCGCCGCCCTCGGCATGGCGGGTATCTACGTCCGCGAGGATGTCGGCGGGTCCGGCCTGTCGCGCCTCGACGCGACGCTGATCTTCGAGGCGCTCAGCGCCGGCTGCCCGACCGTGGCGGCGTTCCTCTCGATCCACAACATGTGCGCCTGGATGATCGACGCCTACGGCGACGACGACCAGCGCCGGCGCTGGCTGCCGTCGCTCATGGGCATGGAGCGGATCGCCAGCTACTGCCTCACCGAGCCGGGCTCCGGCTCCGACGCCGCGGCTTTGCGCACCCGCGCCGAGCGGGACGGCGACCATTACGTGCTCTCCGGCGAGAAGCAGTTCATCTCCGGCGCCGGCGCCAGCGACCTCTACGTCTGCATGGTCCGCACCGGCGAGGCGGGCCCTTCGGGCATCTCGGCGATCGTGGTGGAGAAGGGCACGCCCGGCCTCTCCTTCGGGGCCGACGAGCGCAAGATGGGCTGGAACGCCCAGCCGACCCGGGCCGTCCGCTTCGACGGCTGCCGCGTGCCGGTGGGCAACCGCCTCGGCGCGGAGGGCCAGGGCTTCAAGATCGCCATGAGCGGCCTCGACGGCGGCCGGCTCAACATCGCCGCCTGCTCGCTCGGCGGCGCGCAGGCGGCCCTCGACAAGGCGCTCGCCTACATGGGCGACCGGCGCGCGTTCGGGGCCAGGCTCACCGACTTCCAGGCGCTGCAGTTCCGGCTCGCCGACATGGCGACCAGCCTGGAAGTGTCGCGCACCTTCCTGCGCCACGCGGCCGCCGCGCTCGACGCCAAGGACCCGTCCGCGACCCAGCTCTGCGCCATGGCCAAGCGCCACGTCACCGACGCGGCCTTCGAGGTGGCCAACCAAGCGCTGCAACTGCACGGCGGCTATGGCTACCTCGCCGAGTACGGCGTGGAGAAGATCGTCCGGGACCTGCGCGTGCACCAGATCCTCGAAGGGACCAACGAGATCATGCGGCTGATCATCGCCCGCGGGCTGACCGGGGGGCGCCGATGAGCGACGTGATCGTCGAGCGGGTCGGCGCGCTGGGGCGCCTTCGGCTCAACCGGCCGAAGGCCCTGAACGCCTTGACGCATGGCATGGTGGGCGAGATCGACCGGGCGCTCGACCAGTTCTCGGCGGATCCCGGAATCGCCGCGGTGCTGCTCACCGGCGAGGGCGAGCGCGGCCTCTGCGCCGGCGGCGACCTGCGCTCCCTCTACGACAATCCCGGCACCGCCTTCGCCGAGACCTTCTGGCGCGACGAGTACAGGCTCGATTCCCGCATCGCCGCCTACGAGAAGCCGTTCGTGGCGGTGATGGACGGCATCACCATGGGCGGGGGTGTCGGGCTCGCGGGCCACGCATCGCACCGGATCGTCACCGAGCGCTCCCGCGTCGCCATGCCGGAAACCGGCATCGGCTACCTGCCGGATGTCGGCGGGACGTGGCTGCTGCCGCGCGCGCCCGGCGAGATCGGCACCTATCTCGGCCTGACCGGCGAGCCGGTCGGCGCCGCCGACGCGATCTTCTGCCGCCTGGCCGACGTCATGGTCCCGTCCGCGAGGCTGCCCAACCTCATCGACGACCTCCTGGCGCTCGATCCGGATGCCGGGCAGGAGGGCGTGCGGGACGTGATCGCCCGGTCCGCGCAGGACGCCGGCCCGGCGCCCCTGGTCGCGCACCGCGCGGTGATCGACCGCTGCTTTTCCTTCGACATGGTCGACGAGATCCTCTCGGCCCTCGAGGCGGACGGCTCCGACTTCGCCGCCACGACCCGGGCAACGCTGTTGACCAAGGCGCCGTCGAGCCTCGTCCTGACGCTGTGCCTCCTGCGCCTCGGCCGCGGCGCGCCGAACCTGGAGGCCTGCCTGGAGCGCGAGTTCCACGCCTCGCTGGCGCTGCTGGCGGAGGGCGACTTCCGCGAGGGCATCCGCGCCGCGGTGATCGACAAGGACAAGAGCCCGCGCTGGACCCCGCCGACCCTCGACGCGGTCGACCCGGCGCGGATCGCCCGCTGGCTGGAGAAGCGGGCGGCGCCGGTTTTTTCGGACGCGCGCACGGGGCCGGTGTGATGACGCGTCGCACGTTCCCACCCAGACCCTCGTCCTGAGCCGACGAAGCGTAGGCTTCGAAGGAGGGCTCCAGGAGCCGCTGTGATCCCTGGAGCCCTCCTTCGAGGCCCGCTTCGTCGGCTCAGGACGAGGACGCGGGTGGGAGACGCGAGGGACAACAATCAAGGGAGGACGGGATGGCACAGACCATCGGGTTCATCGGTCTCGGCAACATGGGCGGGCCCATGGCGGCCAACCTCGTGAAGGCGGGTCACGCGGTGCGCGGCTTCGATCTCGTACCGGCCTCGCTGGAGGCGGCGCGCGCCGAGGGGATCGCGGTCGCGGGCTCGGCCCTGGAGGCGGCCGAAGGGGCGGATGTCGTGGTCACCATGCTGCCGGCCGGGCGGCACGTGGTCGAGGTCTGGACGCAGCTCGTCGAGGCGCTGCCCGCCGGCACGCTGCTGATCGATTCCTCCACGGTGGATGTCGAGAGCGCCCGCAAGGCCCACGCCCTCGCCGCGGCGCGCGGCTGCCTGTCGGTGGACGCGCCGGTCTCCGGCGGGACCGGCGGCGCGAAGGCCGGAACGCTCACGTTCATGGCCGGCGGCGCCGAGGCCGCCTTCGACCGGGCGGAGCCGCTGCTGAAGGCGATGGGCAAGAACGTGTTCCATTGCGGCGATGCCGGCGCCGGGCAGGCGGCCAAGATCTGCAACAACATGATCCTCGGCATCTCGATGATCGGCGTCAGCGAGGCGTTCGCGCTCGGCGAGAAGCTCGGCCTGTCGCACCAGGCGCTCTACGACGTCGCCTCGGTCTCCTCGGGCCAGTGCTGGTCGCTGACCACCTACTGCCCGGTGCCGGGCCCGGTGCCGACCTCGCCGGCCAACAACGGCTACAAGCCGGGCTTCGCCGCGGCGCTGATGCTCAAGGACCTCCGGCTCGCCCAGGCCGCCGCCATCGCCGCGGGGGCGGCGACGCCGCTGGGCGCCGAGGCCGCGCAGATCTACGGTCTGTTCGAGGGCGCGGGCCACGGAGGAGAGGACTTTTCCGCGATCATCCGTATGCTCCGCGGGCAGGGAGGCGAGTCGTGAGCGAGCCGTACGAGACGATCCTGACGGAGACGCGCGGGCGCGTCCTGCTGATCACCCTCAACCGGCCGAAGGCGCTGAACGCCCTCAACGCGCAGCTGACCCGAGAGGTGATCCGGGCGGCGACCGAGGCGGATGCCGATCCGGGGATCGGCTGCATCGTCGTCACCGGCTCGGCCAAGGCCTTCGCGGCCGGCGCCGACATCAAGGAGATGCAGCACGCCACCTACGCGGAGATGTACGCGGGCGACCGGTTCGCCGACTGGGACCGCTTCATCGCCGTGCGCAAGCCGATCATCGCCGCGGTCGCGGGCTACGCGCTGGGCGGCGGCTGCGAGCTGGCCATGATGTGCGACATCATCCTGGCGGCCGACACGGCGCAGTTCGGCCAGCCCGAGATCAAGCTCGGGGTGATGCCGGGGATCGGCGGCAGCCAGCGGCTGACCCGCTTCGTCGGCAAGGCCAAGGCCATGGAGATGTGCCTGACCGGCCGGATGATGGACGCCGCCGAGGCGGAGCGCGCCGGCCTCGTGTCGCGGGTGATCGCGGCCGACCAGCTCCTCGACGAGGCACTGAAGGCGGCCGAGACCATCGCGTCGATGTCGCTGCCGATCGCCATGATGACCAAGGAGGCGGTCAACCGGTCCTACGAGACCACGCTGACCGAGGGGATCCGGTTCGAGCGGCGAGTCTTCCACGCGATGTTCGCCACCAAGGACCAGAAGGAGGGCATGGCCGCCTTCGTGGAGAAGCGGCCGCCCCGGTTCGAGAACACCTGAACGCGGCCCGTCCCGGCGGGAGGGGCGGGGAGCGAGACCATAAGACAGGGAGGGGAACGACCATGCCGAGCTTCCGGGAGGCCCGCGACCTTCTGCTGGCCCATCGCACCGACTACGCCGCCGCCGTCTCGGCCTTCGCGTGGCCGGATCCGGTGCCGTTCAACTGGGCGCTCGACTGGTTCGACGCCGTCCTCGCCGGACCCGAGAGCCGCGACCGCGCCGCCCTGCGGATCGTCGAGGCCGGCAGCGGGGCCGAGCAGAGCCTGACCTTCGGGGAGCTCGCCCGCCGCTCCGACCAGGTGGCCAACCACCTGCGGCAGCTCGGCCTGAGGCGCGGCGACCATCTGCTCCTGCTGCTCGGCAACGTGCCGGCCCTGTGGGAGACCATGCTGGCCGCGATGAAGCTCGGCGCCGTGGTCATCCCGGCGACCACGCTGCTCACGGCCGACGAGCTCGCCGACCGCCTCGCTCGCGGGCGCCCGCGGGCGATCGTGGCCGGCCCGGAGCAGATCGCGCGGTTCGCCGGCCTCGACACGGGCGGCGCCGTCCGCCTCGTCACCGGGGCTCCGACGGAGGGCTGGGCGGCCTACGACGACGCGTTCGAGGCGTCCGAGACCTTCGCGCCCGACGGGCTCACCGGCGCCGACGACCCGCTGCTCCTCTACTTCACCTCCGGCACCACGGCGAAGCCGAAGCTGGTGCGCCACAGCCACCGCTCCTACCCGGTGGGGGCGCTCTCGACGATGTACTGGCTCGGGCTCCAGCCCGGGGACGTGCACTGCAACGTCTCCTCGCCGGGCTGGGCGAAGCACGCGTGGTCCTCGTTCTTCGCGCCCTGGAATGCCGGGGCGACGATCCTGGTGATCAACCAGGCGCCGTTCAACGCGGCCGCGCTGCTGGCGCAGCTGGAGCGCACCGGCGCCACCACGCTCTGCGCGCCTCCGACCGTCTGGCGGATGATCATCCAGGAGGACCTGACCGGGAAGCGCCTCGCCCTGCGCGAGGTCTGCGCGGCGGGCGAGCCCCTGAACCCCGAGGTGATCGAGCGCGTGAAGACCGCCTGGGGCCTCACGATCCGCGACGGTTACGGCCAGACCGAGACCACGGCGCTCATGGCCAACACGCCGGGCCAGCCGGTCGTGCCCGGGGCGCTGGGCCGACCCCTGCCGGGCTACCGGGTCCGCGTCCTCGACCTCGACGGCCAGCCGGCCTCCGAGGGCGAGGTCTGCCTCGAACTCGGGGCCCACCGCCCCGCCGGCCTGATGCAGGGCTACGACGACGGCCAGGGCAACCTGTCGGGCGCCGCCGGCGACCTCTACCACACCGGCGACGTCGCCTTCGTGGACGAGCAGGGCTGCTACACGTTCGTGGGCCGGGCCGACGACGTGTTCAAGTCGTCTGGCTACCGGATCAGCCCCTTCGAGCTGGAGAGCGTGCTGATCGAGCACCCGGCCGTGGCCGAGGCGGCGGTGGTGCCGATACCCGATCCGATGCGCCACACCATCCCGAAGGCCTACGTGTCCCTGGTGGCCGGAGCGAGCCCCGGACCCGAGACGGCGCTCGACATCTTCCGCTTCACCAACGCCCGGCTCGCGACCTTCAAGCGCCTGCGCGGGCTCGAATTCGTCACCGATCTGCCCAAGACGATCTCGGGCAAGATCCGGCGGGTGCAGCTGCGCCGCCTGGAGCACGAGGGCATCACCGAGGACCCGCACCGGGGACGCGCTTACACGCAGGCGGACTTCCCGGAGCTGAAGGGCGAGGCCGAGCGCAAGCTCGACCAGACGGCGGGCTGAGCGTTTCCACCCCGTGATCGCGGGCGCGGCGAGGCGACCCAGGGCAGCGCGAAGTCGGTCGGCGCGGCGTGGCCCCGGATCGCTTCGCTGCGCTCGCGATGAGGGCGGCGGCGCGCCTGAAGGCTCGGGTCTACGGGCGACGAAACCTCAAGGTTTCCGGTTTCCGAAGCTGAAGCCGCCGATTTACTGGGGTTCTCAAGTCTCCCGTCGACGCTGTCGCGCCTGACTGGGCCCGCACCGGCAAATCGATAAAATTGCGCGCATCCGCTTCAGCGCCGCGGAGGCTCTGCGGCGCAATCCTGTCCTCAACAACGGGGACGGGTTCGATGGGCGCGGGGCTTCTCAGGACGGTTCGGGGGATGCTGGTCGGAGCGGCGACGCTGCTTAGCCTCGCCACCACGGCTCAGGCGCAGACGCTGGCGAGCCTGCCGACCGAGGCCGGTGCCAAGGTCCTGGGCGACGCCAAGCCGATCGCGGCCTGGGTGACGTTCTGCCAGACCTACGCGGCGGAGTGCGTGCTGGACCGGGGCGAGCCGGCCCGGATCAGCCTGACGCCCGCCACCTGGGCGACGATCGTGTCGGTGAACCGGCGGGTCAACAAGGCGGTCGAGCCGATGACCGACCAGGACCACCTGCACGTGGCCGACCGCTGGGACCTGGCCGAGGACGGCATCGGCGACTGCGAGGACTTCCAGCTGCTCAAGCGCCACATGCTGGCCGAGGCCGGGCTGCCGCGCCGCGCGATGCGCATGACCGTGGTGATCGACGAGAAGGGCGAGGGCCACGCCGTGCTGACGCTCATCACCGACCGGGGCGACCTCGTCCTCGACAACAAGACCAACGCCATCCTGCCCTGGCACAAGACCGGCTACGTCTTCATCAAGCGCGAGAGCCAGGACGCCGTCGCCTGGGTCTCCCTCGGCGGCGTCACCTC
>NZ_JBQEPK010000028.1:0-79860 GCF_052045615.1 Methylobacterium sp. 22177
CTCAGTGCCGGTAGCGTTCGGCCAGGGCCATGAGGGCCTGGGCGAGTTCGGTGAGGTTGGCGGACGCGGCCTCGACCTGCCGGGTGCCGGCGGCCGTCTGCTGGCTGGCCTGGCGGATGTTCTGCAACGCCCCCATCACCTGCTCGATGCCCAGCTGCTGCTGGTTGGTCGAGGCCACGATCTGCTGGAACGTCTGCACGTTCTCCTCCACCCGCGCGGTGATCTCCTCGATCGTGCGCTGCGTCGTGTCCGAGCGCGTCTTGCCCGCCGCCGCGCGCTTGACCGCCTCCTCGGTCAGCATCACCGACGTGTTGATGCCCCGCTGGATCTCGCCCAGGATCGCCCGCACCTGACCGGTCGCCGCCTTGGCCTGGTCGGCCAGGAGCTTCATCTCCGCGGCCACCACCGCGAAGCTGCGCCCGCTCTCGCCGGCCGCGGCCGCCTCGATGGCGGCGTTGAGCGCCAGCAGGTGCGTGCGCTCCGAGATGTCGTTGACCGTCTCGATGATGTCGCCGATCGTCTGGGTCTTCTCCGACAGGCTGACGATGTTGCCCGCCACGGCTTCCGCCTGCTCGCGGATCGCGTCCATGGCCTTGGCGGTGTCCGACACCGCGCGCAGGCCCTGGCGCGAGGTCTGCGCGGTCGCCTGGGCGGTGGCGATCACCTCCGTGGCGCGCTTGGAGATCTGCGCGCCCGAGTGGGTGATCTCGTCGACCGTGGCGGCCGTCTCCTGAACCGCGGCGAACTGCTGCTCGACCGAGGCGGCCTGCTCCTGCGCCGAGGCCCGGATCTCCGCCGCCGCCGCGTTCAGGTCCGCCGTCGCCGCGCGGTTCGTCCGTGCCAGGTCCGACAGCCCCGCGACCATCGTGTTCAGCGTCGTACTCAGACGGCCGATCTCGTCGCGCCCGCCCGCCGCGAGCTGGCCGGAGAGGTCGCCCTCGCCGACGCGGGCGACGAAGGCCATGACCGTCTCGAGGGGCCGCACCACGGCGCGGCTGATCAGCCACGTGATCAGGGTCGCCAGCAGCACCGCGGCGGCCAGCGTCAGGTAGATCGAGAGGCGCGAGCGGTCGTAGACCTCCTGCGCGGCGCGCTGTCCCAGCGCCATGCCGCCGTCGAGCTGGGTCCGCAGGTTCTTGATCCCCTCGAGGAAGGGCGCCTGCAGGCGGGTGATCTCCGCATTGCGGGCCTCGACCGCCGCGACGTCCTGCTGGGCGATGGCGGCGAACTGCGCCTCGCCCTGCGCCTTGACCTCGCGGAACGAGCCCTGGACCGCGGTCGCCGCCGCGGCGATGCGGTCCCAGGCCGCGACGCGCTCGGCGGACACGACCTGCGTCCGATACTGGGCGGCGAGCTGGATCGTCGTGGCGAGGCGGTTCTCGACCTGGGCCGCGGTCTGGCGCCAGGCCGCCAGGGTGTCACCGCCCTGCGTCGTGCGCCCCTGGGCCTGCATCAGCATCGCGATCACGGCGGTGCGGCGCAGGAGCCCGAGGTCGCGCGCCTCGTTCCCGAGATCGTCGAGCTGGCGCAGGATCGTCATGTCCCGCCGGACGATCCCGTCGGTCGTGTCGCGCACCGCGCCGATCTGCTCCAGGGCGTAGAGGCCGAGCGCCACCACAACCACCGTGACGGCGAAGAAGCCGAGAAGGATGCGTTTTCCGATCGAGAGCGACACGGGCGGGGATGGCTCCGGTTGTGGCAGGCGGCCCGGTCAGGGAAGGGCGCGGCGCAGGAGGCGGGGGAGGTCGATGACGACGAAGTCGGGACGGCCGTCGCCCGCTGCTCCGGAGCCGGGGGCATAGACCGAGGCGGCCTCGTTGCCCAAGCGGTCGGGATCGGCCGCCTCCGCGGCGGCCGCGCCGGAGGCCCGGGCGATGCCCAGGACCCGGTCGACCGCGAGGGCGAGGGGCTGGGGATGCACGCCGCGCAGCACGATCAGGTGGCCGGCCGCCGCCTCGGCGTCGGACGCGGGCTCGGGCCGGCCGAGGGCCCTGGCAAGGCTGAGCACGCCGACGATCCGCCCGGACAGGGCGATGAGGCCGTCCAGCGCCGGCACCGCTCCGGGCATCGGCGTGGAGGGGCGCGACGGGAGGACCTGGGCGACGGCCGCCATCGGCACGCCGTAGCGCTCGCCGCCGCAGGCGCAGACGAGGTGATCGTCCCCCGAATCGGTCGCGACCGCGACGGCACCGCGCCGGGCGAGGGCGGCCGCGCGCTCTGCGCGCAGGTCCCGCTCCGGCCGCGTCCGTTGACGGCCGTCCTGTGCACTCGGGCGCGCGCCCATCAGGACCTCCTGCTGCCGACGCCGCCGAGCGCGGCGCGGGCCGCGGCCGCGCTGGCCGCGATCTCGCCCGCGGAGGCGCCATCACCCTCGGGCAGCGCCGTGTCCGGCCCGAGGGCTTGACTCAAGGCGACGGCGTTGTCGAGGGCGCGGACCGCCTCGCTCGGCCGCTGCAGGGCGATCAGCAGCAGGCCGAGGTGGTAGTGGGCCATCACGAAGCTGCGGTCGAGATAGAGCGCGGCCCGCAGCGCCCGCTCGGCCTCGGCGTCGCGCCCGAGGGTGCGGGCCAGCAGGCCCTCGTAGAAGCGCAGGGCCGTGTCGGTCGGGTCGCGGTCGAGGGCGGCCCGCAGCGCCCGCCAGGCCGCGCCGGTCTCGCCGGAATCGGCCAGCGCGCGGATCCGGTCGAGGTCGCAGGCCTCGTCCAGGACTGCCCCGTGATCCCGCGTCCCGGGCCCGTCGGGAACCGGCGCGGTCCCGGGTGCGGCGACCGGATCCGGAGCGGGAACGACCGCAGCGTCGGGCAGCCCCACCCCGGACACGCCCGACGACGCGCCCGCAGACGCGCCCGGACCGGGATCCCGCGCGGGCGGCCCCGGCACCTGCCCCGTCGAAGGGGCGGGATCCGGCACCGGCGTGCCGGGCAGCGCGACCGGCGGCGCATCGGCGCGCGGTCGGTAGGCCACGGTCCCGGGCAGGCTGACGGCGTCCAGGAAGCTCGCGAAGGCGGGACTCGGCTCGGCGTGGCCGAGGAGCAGCCAGCCCTCCGGCCTCAGCCTGCGGCCGAGACCGCGGACCACCGCGGCGACCGTCCGGGCGTCGAAGTAGATCAGCACGTTCCGGCAGAGAATCAGGTCGAAGGGCTCGCCCTGCGGTGGCCCAGGCTCGACGAGGTTCAGCAGGTTGCCGCGCTCGAACCGGACCGAACCCCGATATTCCGGACGGAGGGCGTAGCCGCCCTCGCGCCGGATGCCCGGCGCGGCCGGCAGCCGCGTGAAGTAGCGGAGCCGATCCTCCGGCGGCATGGTCCGGAGGGCCCAGCGGCCGTACTCGGCGGCGCGGGCGGTGGCGAGCGCCTCGACGCTGATGTCGGTGCCGAGGATGGAGACCCGCCAGTCGGACCGGGCGTCGCCCAGCAGTTCGTGCACCAGGATCGCCAGGGAATAGGGCTCGGCCCCGGTGGAGCAGCCCGCGCTCCAGATCCGCAGGACGCGCTCGGACGCCCGCGCCGCGATCAGCGCCGGCAGGATCGTCGCGCGCAGCGCGTTGAACTGCTCGGCGTAGCGGAAGAAGAACGTCTCGCCGACGGTGATCTCGGCCTCGAGCCGGGCCCATTCCGCCTCGCCCTCCGCCCCGCTCGACAGGAGGGCCGCGTAGGCGGCGCAGTCGGCCACGGCGGCGGCGCGGAACCGGCGGTGCAGCCGCTCGATCAGCAGCTCGTCCTTGTCAATGTAGTAGTGGTGGCCGGTGCGCGCGATGATCCGCGCCTTGAGCGGCGGGTAGGCGGGATCGACACCCAGGTCGGGACGGGGATTACCCGGACGGGCCATCGCGCGGTCAGACGGCGTGCGGCAGCGCGGCCAGACGTTCGGCGGCGGCCCGCGCCAGGGCGTCGACCCGGACCTGTTCCTGCACGGTGAGGAGGCGCTCCGGCGCCAGCGCGTGGACGAGGCGCGCGCCGAGGACCAGCTCGGCGGCGACGCAGCCGTTGAGCGTGTCGGCCGCCTCGGCCTGCCGGATCGCGGATTCCGCGACGATCGTGAGGTCGGCCGCGCGATCGACGAGATACGCGACGGCGCCGCCCTGCATCAGCACGAGATGGGCGTAGAGACCGGGCGCCGCGACGGCCGGGCGCAGGCCGAGCAGGGCCGCGAGGTCGACCACGGGGACCGGCGTGCCGCCGAGATTGAGGAAGCCGGTGAGCCAGCCGCCGGAAGCGGGCGGCGCGTGCAGATCCGGGAGCGGCAGGATCTCGGCGACCGCGCCGCGGGGCAGGGCGCAGGCGGTGCCGGCGACATCCAGCAGGAGATAGGCCGAACCGCTGCTGGCCACCGCCACCCGCTCCGTGTTGCTCGGTCGCGGCCGGGCCGGGACGGCTCGCGACATAGGCCGAGTTAACGCTGCCGGCAATTGTGCGCCGCACGGGCGCGATGACGCGGAACCAAGTCTCGTCTGAGCCGCTTATTTTCCGACGCAGCGGCAACGCGCCTGACGAGGCGCGGCGCTTTGCCTGCGCCGGTCTACGCCAGGGATTGACGATGAGGAAACTTCTGTTGGCCGCCGCGTCGCTGACGCTCCTCGCGGGCTCCGCCTACGCCCAGGGTAACTCGCCCTACAACGCCTCTGGCGCTCAGGCCGGCGGCCCGCGCGGCGGCATGGAGCGCGCCGGTGAGGCGGCCGCGATGGAGCAGGGTGCCGCTCCGGCCGCGCGTCCGACGATGCGCAAGCGCATGAAGCACAAGCGCATGAAGCATCATCGCCGGATGCGCCACCACATGTGAGTGGCGATCACCGGGGCGCGCCGCAGGCGGCGTCGCCCGGGTGGCTCGGCCTGTCGCACCCGCGGCAGGCCTTTTTCGTGCCTGTTCACAGGCGAAGCGCCGGCCGCGCGGGACTGAAGCATATTGCAGCCCGATCGCCGGTTGCGGGACGACGCAGCGCGGTTCAATCTCGCGCGAAAGCCGCGGCGCCCGGAAAATGTTCGCAAACGAACATCGCCCGATCATCAGTACAGCGGCGCGGCGGCCTGACGGAAGGCGAGGGAGCACCGATGTCACGACCGCTCGACCGGAGATCCGACGACAGGATCGAGGCGACCGGTGTCGAGGGGCGGCGGAGCGCCATCGTCGCCTCGGTCCGCCAGCGCGGCTTCGTGACGATCGAGGCCCTGGCGGCGCAGTTCGGCGTCACCGTCCAGACGATCCGGCGCGACCTCAACGAACTGAGCGCCGAGGGCCGGCTGGAACGCTACCGCGGCGGCGGGGGACTGCCCTCCAGCGTCGAGAATATCGACTACGCCGACCGCCGGGTGACCCTGCTGCCGGAGAAGAGCCGCATCGGCCGCCTCGCGGCGAGCCGCATCCCGTCGCACTGCTCGGTCTTCATCAACATCGGCACGACGCCGGAGGCCGTCGCCCGCGAGCTGGCCCGGCACGACGATCTCAGCATCATCACCAACAACCTCAACGTGGCGATCTCCCTGGCCGAGACGACCGAGTTCCGCATCGTCGTGGCGGGCGGAACCGTTCGGAACCGCGACGGCGCGGTGCTGGGCCAGCTCACCTGCGACACGCTCAGCCAGTTCCGGGTCGACGTGGCGGTGATCGGCATCAGCGGCATCGACGGCGACGGGGCGCTCCTCGACTACGATTACGAGGAGGTGCGGGCGACGCAGACGATCCTGGCCCACGCCCGGAAGACCTTCCTGGTGGCGGACCACACCAAGTTCACCCGCCGCCCGATGGTCCAGGTCGGGCGCCTGGAGCAGGTCGACACCTTCTTCACGGACCGGCCTCCCCCGGCCGAGATCGTCGCGCTCATGGAGCGCCAGGGCGTCACCCTGGCGGTGGCGGACGGCGCGGCCGAACCCTAACGAACATCGATTTTTTCGCTTGCGAAAGCCGAGGGCTGCGTCAATATACTGCCAATCCGCCAGCAGGGCGGCTCCGGAGGAACCATGGCGGCAGCACCGGGCCAGCGCGAGCCGTCCGACGCCTACGATCTCCTGATCATCGGCGGCGGCATCAACGGCACGGGCATCGCCCGGGACGCGGCCGGCCGGGGCCTTTCGGTCCTGCTGGCCGAGCGCGGGGATCTGGCGGGCTTCACGTCCTCGTCCTCGACGAAGCTGATCCACGGCGGCCTGCGCTACCTCGAATATTACGAGTTCCGCCTCGTGCGGGAGGCGCTCGCCGAGCGCGAGCGGCTGCTGCGGCTTGCCCCGCACGTGATCTGGCCGCTGCGCTTCGTCCTGCCCCATGACGAGGGCCTGCGCCCGGCCTGGATGCTGCGGCTCGGCTTGTTTCTCTACGACCATCTCGCGCGGCTGCGCACCCTGCCGGGCTCGCACGGAATCGACCTGCGCAGTTCGGCGTATGGCGCGCCGCTGCAGAAGCGGCTCAAGCGCGGCTTCGTGTATTCCGACTGCTGGGTCGAGGACAGCCGCCTCGTGGTGCTCAACGCCATGGACGCGCGCGAGCGCGGCGCCACGGTGCTGACCCGAACCGGCGTTGTCTCGGCCCGGCGCGAGGGTGACGGCTGGGTCGCGACGCTGCGCGACGAGCGCGGCGGGGCCGAGCGCACGGTCCGGGCAAAGGCCGTGGTCAACGCCGCCGGCCCCTGGGTCAGCGCGACGCTCGGCGGCACGCTCGGGATCAACAGCCGCGCGGCGGTGCGCCTGATCAAGGGCAGCCACATCGTGGTGAAGCGCCTGTTCGAGGGCGATCAGGCCTACATCCTGCAGCAGCCCGACAAACGCATCATCTTCGCGATCCCGTACGAGCGCGATTTTACGCTGATCGGAACCACCGACGTGCCGTATGACGGCGAGCCCGGACCGGTCTCGATCTCGGCGGAGGAAACCGACTACCTCTGCGGCTGCATCAACCGCTCGTTCGACACCAAGATCACGCCGGCCGACGTCGTCTGGAGCTACTCGGGCGTGCGCCCGCTCTACGACGACGCGGCCGAGAACGCCTCTGCGGTGACCCGCGACTACGTTCTCGACGTCGAGGACCAGGGGGGCCAAGCGGCGGTGCTGTCGGTGTTCGGCGGCAAGATCACGACGTACCGGCGGCTCGCCGAACACGCGCTGGAGAAGCTGAAGCCGTACTTCCCGCACCTCCGGAAGGCTTGGACCGGCAACGCCGTGCTGCCGGGCGGAGCGATGAAGGACGCCGACTTCGACCAGTTCCTCGCCAAGCTGAAGGCCGAGAAGCCGTTCCTGCCCGACGAGACCGCCCGGCGCCTCGCCCGCGCCTACGGCACCCGGGCGCGGGACATCGTCGGGACCGCGCAGTCGATGGCGGATCTCGGCGAGGCCTTCGACGGTGGGCTGACGGCGGCGGAGGTCGATTACCTGCGCACCGAGGAATGGGCGGTCACCGCCGACGACATCCTGTGGCGCCGCTCGAAGCTCGGCTTGCGCACGAGCCCGGAGAGCGCCGCGCGCCTGGCCGCCTATCTCGACCGCAGGGCCGAGGCGGCCTGACGATTTCGGACCCGTTCCGGCGCAGACCGACCGGGCATAACAGGGGAGGGAACGATGAGCCGTTACGTCGGGGCCATCGATCAGGGCACCACCAGCAGCCGTTTCATCGTGTTCGACCGGGAGGGCAGCGTCATTGCGCTGGCCCAGGCCGAGCACGCGCAGATCTATCCGGCGCCCGGCCATGTCGAGCACGACGCCACGGAGATCTGGACGAAGACGCAGAGCGTGATGCGCGAGGCGCTGGAGAAGGGCGGGCTCCAGCCCTCCGACCTCGCGGCGGTCGGCATCACGAACCAGCGCGAGACCACGCTGATCTGGGATCGGAAGACCGGCAAGCCCCTGCACAACGCCCTGGTCTGGCAGGACACCCGCAACGACCGCCTGGTGGCCGAGTTCGCCCGCGACGGCGGCCGCGACCGGTTCCGCGACCTCACCGGCCTGCCGCTGGCGAGCTACTTCTCCGGGCTCAAGCTCCGCTGGCTGCTCGACCATGTCGCGGGTGCCCGCGCGAAGGCCGAGGCCGGCGACGTGCTGTTCGGCAACATCGACACGTGGCTCGTCTGGAACCTCACCGGCGGCACCGAGGGCGGCCTCCACGTCACCGACGTGACCAACGCCAGCCGCACGCAGCTCATGTCGCTCAAGACCCTGGAATGGGACGAGGGCATGCTCCGGACCTTCGGCATCCCGAAGGCGATGCTGCCGAAGATCGTCTCGTCGAGCGAGGTCTACGGCGAGACCCGGGCGCCGTTCGCGGGCGTGCCGATCGCCGGCATCCTCGGCGACCAGCAGGCGGCCCTGTTCGGCCAGACCTGCTTCGCGCCGGGCGAGGCCAAGAACACCTACGGCACCGGCTGCTTCGCGCTGATGAACACCGGCGAGGAGCCGGTCCCGTCGAAGGCCGGCCTCGTCACCACGCTGGCTTACCGCCTCGACGGCCAGAGGCCGGCCTACGCGCTGGAGGGTTCGATCGCCATCACGGGCGCCCTGGTGCAGTGGCTGCGCGACAACCTGCACATGATCAAGGATTCCGCCGAGGTCGAGACGCTCGCCACGACGGTCGAGGACAACGGCGGCGTCTACTTCGTGCCGGCCTTCTCGGGCCTCTACGCGCCGCACTGGAACGAGGGCGCCCGGGGCCTGATCATCGGCCTGACCCGCTACGTCAACCGCGGCCACATCGCCCGCTCGGTGCTGGAGGCGACCGCCTTCCAGACCCACGAGGTGCTGGACGCCATGGCCAAGGATTCCGGCATCCCCGTCAAGGAGCTGCGCGCCGACGGCGGCATGGTCGCCAACAACACGCTGATGCAGTTCCAGGCCGACATGCTCGACGTGCCGGTGGTGCGGCCGAAGGTGGCCGAGACCACCGCGCTCGGCGCCGCCTACGCGGCCGGACTCGCGGTCGGCTACTGGAAGGGGCTCGACGACCTCAAGCGCAATTGGGGCGTCGACAAGCGCTGGACGCCCAAGATGGATGCCGGCAGGCGCGAGACCATCGCCGCCGCCTGGAGCCGGGCGGTGCAGCGCTCCTTCGACTGGAAGACCGACGAGGATTGAGGACACCGCCCTCGGGCCCGCGCGCGGCGCGCGGGCCTGTCGGCCTCGCGACCGCCTCCGTCGCGCCCGCGCCCTCATCCTGAGGCGCGGCGAAGCCGCCTCGAAGGAGGGCTCCGGCCAGCCGCGCGATTCCTGGAGCTCTCCTGCGAGGCCTCCACTGCGCTCCGGCACCTCAGGATGAGGGAAGCGGAAGGGACTTGCGCAGATATCGGTGACCGCCTCCGGCGATCACGCGCTCGCCAAAGCTTTGAACGTTCACAAAAAGCAGCGAACGGGGGAGACGACACGATGACATCACCCTTCCTGGGCGAATTCCTGGGCACGATGACCTTGATCGTGCTCGGCGACGGCGTCGTGGCCGGCGCCCTGCTCAAGCACTCCAAGGGCGAGAATGCCGGCTGGATCGCCATCACGGCGGGCTGGGCCTTCGCGGTCCTCGCCGGCGTCTTCGTGGCCAACGCCACCGGCAGCGCCGACGCCCACATCAACCCGGCCGTCACCGTGGCGGGCGCGGTCAGCTCCGGCGATTTCAGCAAGATTCCGGTCTATATCCCGGCCCAGATGCTCGGCGCCTTCGTGGGCGCCGTGCTGGTCTGGCTGCACTACCTGCCGCACTGGGGCGCGACCCAGGATCCAGGCCTCAAGCTCGCCTGCTTCTGCACCGGCCCGGCGATCCGCGACGCGAAGGCGAACTGGATCTCCGAGATCATCGCGACCTTCTTCCTGATCCTGACGATCTCCGCCCTCGTGACCACCACGCTGGGCTCGGCCGGCGCGATCCCGCGGGCCGTCGCGCCCTACATGGTCGGCATGCTGGTCTGGGGCATCGGCCTGTCGCTCGGCGGGACCACCGGCTACGCCATCAACCCGGCCCGCGACCTGGGGCCGCGCGTGGCCCACGCGGTGCTGCCGATCGCAGGCAAGGGCAGCTCCGACTGGGGCTACGCGCTGATCCCGGTGGCCGCGCCCCTGGTCGGGGCGGTGCTGGCCGGGCTGTTCGTCCGGGCGCTCGGGATCTGACGGAACGCCCGCACCCTCAACCGCCGCGGGGCGGCCCGGCGTCGCGGCGGTTTGCGGCGCGCGGCCTTGGGCCTTAAGTCAGGGCGATCCCGACCGCGCCCCTGGGGCGCTTGCCCGCGGTGTGCCCCCGACCCATGGCCGTCGTCCTCGACACCCTGAAGAACGATCCGCGGCCGGTCCGCCTGCGCCACCCCGAGAAGGCGCACCGGCCCGACCAGCCCGTCCAGGCCAAGAAGCCGGACTGGATCCGCGTGAAGGCACCCGGCTCCAGGGCCTGGTCCGAGACGCAGAAGGTCGTGCGCGAGCACGGGCTGGTCACGGTCTGCGAGGAGGCGGGCTGCCCGAATATCGGCGAGTGCTGGGAGAAGCGGCACGCCACCTTCATGATCATGGGCGACACCTGCACGCGGGCCTGCGCCTTCTGCAACGTGCGCACAGGCCTGCCCGACGCCCTCGACCTGGGCGAGCCGGACAAGATCGCCGATTCGGTCGCCAAGCTCGGCCTGCACCACGTGGTCATCACGTCGGTCGACCGGGACGACCTGAGGGACGGCGGCGCCGAGCACTTCGCCCGCACCATCGCGGCGATCCGGCGGGCGAGCCCCGGCACGACGGTCGAGATCCTGACCCCCGACTTCCTGCGCAAGGACGGGGCGCTCGAGGTCGTGGTCGCCGCCAAGCCCGACGTGTTCAACCACAATCTGGAGACCGTGCCGGCCAAGTACCTCACGGTGCGGCCGGGCGCGCGCTACTTCCACTCGGTGCGCCTGCTGCAGCGGGTGAAGGAGCTCGACCCGACGATCTTCACCAAGTCCGGCATCATGGTCGGGCTCGGCGAGGAGCGGAACGAGGTGCTCCAGCTCATGGACGACCTGCGCTCGGCCGACGTCGACTTCCTGACCATCGGCCAGTACCTGCAGCCGTCGAAGAAGCACCACGAGGTCGTGCGCTTCGTCCCCCCCGACGAGTTCAAGGCCTACGAGACCACCGCCTACGCCAAGGGCTTCCTGCTGGTCTCGGCCACGCCCCTGACGCGGTCGTCGCACCATGCGGGCGAGGACTTTGCGCGACTTCAGGCGGCGCGTCTGGCCAAACTGTCGCCCGCGCTCTCGGCCTGAGGAATCCCGAACACCATGCCGTCCTTCCGGGTCACCCGCGCGGTGAAGCACACGCCGCAGCAGATGTACGACCTCGTCGCCGACGTGGAGCGCTATCCCGAGTTCCTGCCGCTCTGCGAATCCCTGCGGGTGATCCGCCGGCAGGACATGCCCGATGGCGGGCAGGTGCTGATCGCCGAGATGGGCGTGGGCTACAAGGCGATCCGCGAGCGCTTCACCACGCGGGTCACCCTCGATCCGGCGAGCCTCAAGATCGTCGCCGAGTACATCGATGGGCCGTTCCGGCACCTGGAGAACCGCTGGCTGTTCAAGGACGGCCCGGACGGCGGCTGCAACGTCGACTTCTTCATCACCTACGAGTTCAAGAGCCGCACCCTGGGGCTCCTCATGGGCACGATGTTCGACCGGGCCTTCCGCAAGTTCACCGACGCCTTCGAAGGCCGGGCGAACCGGATGTACGGGGCGCGGGCTTAGCCACCGTCACCGCGCGCAGGGGCAGCGTCAGGCCCGCAGCGGCACGCGCACGTGCTCGGGCCGCACGCCCATCCCGATCATCCGCGCCGGAAGAACCTGAAGCCGCGGCAGGGCGTCGAGGAGGCGCAGGGCGAGCGGCGCCCGGAACGGCGCGTCGGCCGCGAGCGACGCGGCGATGACGCGGGACTGGATCACCCGCTGCAGCGCCTGCGTGGCCCGCACCGGAAACATCCGCCGGGCCTGGACCCGGGCGAGGTCGGCCTCCGCGGGGCGCCCCGCCCGCAGGGGCTCGGCCAGGAGGTTGGCCGCCGCCACCGCGTCCTGGATCGCGAGGTTGATTCCGACGCCGCCCACCGGCGACATGGCGTGCGCGGCGTCGCCGACGCAGAGCAGGCCCGGGCGATGCCAGCGGTCGAGCCGGTCGACCGTGACGGTCAGGAGCTTGACGTCGTCCCAGCCGGCGATGGCGTCGGTGCGGTCGGCCAGGAACGGGGCGATCTGCGCAACCGCGGCCCGGAAGGCCGCCAGTCCCTTCGCCCGGAGCGCGGCGTCGCCGCCCTTCGGCACCACGTAGGCGCATTGCCACATGTCACCCCGGTCGAGGGTGATCAGGATTCGCCCCGGGCCGAACCGCCCCGCCGCCGCCTCGGGATCGCCGTGCCGGCGCGGCAGGCGGAACCACAGCACGTCGATCGGCGCGCCGAAGGCCCGGGGCACGAGGCCCGCGCGTTCGCGCATCCGCGAGTGACGGCCATCCGCGCAGAGCACGAGATCGGACCGGATCTCGACCCGGCCGTCCGGCCCGGTCGCGCGCACGCCGGCGATTCGACCCTCCGTCTCGATCAGGTCCTGCGCCTCGGTGCGGCGGATCAGCCGGAACGCCGGGTAGCGGGCGGCCTCGGTGGCCAGGAAATCCAGGAAATCCCATTGCGGCATGAAGGACAGGAAGCGGTTGCGGGTCGGCAGCCGGCTGAAATCGGCGACCCGGTAGCTGCGCCCGTCGACGACGCCCGAGAAGTTCTCCACGCGGCGCTGGGGGAGGGCGCGGAAGCGCTCGGTGAAGCCCAGCTCGTCCATCAGGTCGAGGGTGGAGGGGTGGATCGTGTCGCCGCGGAAGTCGCGGAGGAAATCCGCGTGCTTCTCCAGCACGGTGACGTCGATGCCCGCGCGGGCGAAGAGCAGTCCGGCCATCATCCCGGCGGGGCCTCCGCCGACGATGCAGAGGCGGGTCGTCACCGTATCCATGGGCCGTCCTCCCCGTGCCGTGATCAGTCGCCGAGAGCGTCCTCCAGCAGACCGAGCGCGTCGGCCACGGCGGCGCGGCGGATCCCCGCGCGCCCGAGATCGCCGTAGCGCCGCTCCAGATGACGCGTCTCGCCGTCCCGCTGGCCGAGGCCGAAATGCACCAGCCCGACCGGCTTCTCGGCGCTCCCGCCGCCGGGGCCGGCAATGCCGGTGATCGCCACCGCGACCGAGGCCCGCGACGCCGCCAGCGCCCCGGCGGCCATAGCCCGCGCCACGGCCTCGCTGACCGCGCCGTGCCGGCGGATCAGGTGCATGGGCACGCCGATCGCCTCGGCCTTCGCCTCGTTCGAGTAGGTGACGAAGCCGCGCTCGAGGACGGCCGACGAACCCGGCACCGCGGTGAGCAGGCCGGCCACGAGGCCGCCCGTGCAGGATTCGGCCGTGGCGACGGTGCGCCCGTCCGCCGCGTAGGCCGCCACCAGCGCCTCGGCCCGGGCGAGAAGCTCTGCGTCGTCGACCATCGCGAACGGGCTCCCCTCGGGCGGCTGCGCCCTATCTCATGTTGTGACCCATGGCCGAGCCCGGCTCAAGGACCGGCGGCCGCCGATCGGAGACACCTGTTCCATGATCTTCCCCGCGACCACGGCCTTCTACGCCGGGCTGCTCGCCCTCGTGTATCTGGGCCTCTCGGGATGGGTGATCGGGGCCCGCGTCTCCGGGAACGTGCTGTTCGGCGACGGCGGCGACGACACGGTGCTCAAGCGCGTGCGCTCGCACGCCAATTTCGCGGAATACGTCCCGCTGGCCCTGATCGTCATCGGCCTGCTGGAGGCGAGCGGTGGCAGCCACGGCCTGGTCCGGGCGCTGCTGGTCGCCCTGCTGGTCGCCCGGATCCTGCACCCGATCGGGATGTTCGCGCCCCCGAACTCGCCGCGCCAGTTCGCCTGCCGGGGCGGCGGCATCCTGCTCACCATGGCGGCCCTGGCCGTCGCGGCGATCGCGCTGCTGGTGCGGGTGGCCTGAAGCGGAGTGCGACGCGCTCGCTCTTCCGTGCGGGAGAGGGGACCCGCGCTCGCCCCGAAACCGCTCAGCCCTGCCGCATCGCGGTTTCGGCCTGCGCGTCGAGGGCGGGACCGTCCTCCTCGGGCAGCCGGACCGTCGCGGCCGCCTGGGCGGCGAGCCCCTCCGCCCGGCCGACGAAGCCGAGCTTCTCGGTGGTCGTCGCCTTGATGGACACCGCGCCGAGCGGCACGCCCGCGATGGCGGCGATCCGCGCGCGGATCTCCTCGCGGTGCTTGCCGATGCGCGGTGCCTCGGCGAGCACGGTGATGTCGAGGTGGTCGATGCGGCCGCCGCGGGCGCGGACCAGGTCGCAGGCATGGGCCAGGAACTGGTCCGAGGACGCGCCGCGCCAGCGCTCGTCGGAGGGCGGGAAGTGCGTGCCGATATCGCCGTCCGCGATGGCGCCGAGCAGGGCGTCGGTCAGGGCGTGCAGCGCGACGTCACCGTCCGAATGGGCGAGCACGCCGCGATCGGCCGGGATCTTCACCCCACCCAGCCAGACATGGTCGCCGGTGGTGAAGGCGTGCACGTCGAAGCCGGTGCCGAGGCGGGTCACGTAGGTGGTCATGGCGCGGGCTCCCGGCGCTGGCAAGTCGGTGGTGGCGGTCGCGAAGGCGCGATCCGCCTCGATCAGGTCGGCGGGCTGGGTGATCTTGCGGTTGGCGACGTCGCCCGCAAAGACGACCACAGGCAGCCCGGCCCATTCGGCGAGGGCGCCGTCGTCGGTGAAGCCGTCGAGGCCCTGCGCGGCGGCGTCCCGGTGGGCGCCGAGGAGCGGGCCGAAGACGAAGGCCTGGGGGGTCTGGACCGCGCGCAGGTGCTCCCGCGGCGGGGTCTCGTGCACCCGGCCGATGCCGGGCGCGATGTCGACGACGCGCTTGACCGTGTCGGTCACCGGCACGCCCGGAACGGCCGCGCCGTGGTCGCGCCCGGCCGCGATCGCCCGGGCGATCAGCGCGGAATCCACGTAGGGACGGGCGGCATCGTGGACGAGCACGATCTCGGGCGCGTCGCCGGCGGCCAGCGCCTCGAGACCGGCGCGCACGGAGAGCTGGCGCGTCGCGCCGCCCTCGACCGGCGTGGTGATCTTGGCACGGATCGCGGGCGCGAGCTCCTCCAGGCAGCTGCGGAAGAAGTCCGCCGCGTCGGCGGCGATCACCGGCTGGATCCGCGCGATCGCGTCGTCCGCCGCCAGCGCCGCCAGGGTGCGGGTCAGGACCGCCTGCCCGCCGACCCGGCGGTACTGCTTGGGCGTGCCGCCGCCGATGCGGATGCCGCGCCCGGCCGCCACCACAACCGCGGCGACGCCGGCTCCCGCGCTGGCGGGTCCGGTGGCTGGCGTGCCGGTGGCGGGCATGGGCGACGAACTCGTGACGTCCTGAGGGGCGGAGGGTCGGCCAGCGCGCGGGCCAGCAGTGCCGGCGCAACCCTGCCGCGGAGGGTGCCCGTCGTTTAAGCGGGGGAGGACCCGAAATCAACGCGCGGTCCCGCTTGCCAGCGGACCGGCCTTGCCTCATTGTTGTGCAGAATGACGACTGACCATTATTTGAGCGCGCTGCGCCGCGAGGATGCGAAGGCTGAAGCGGCAGGCACCGCCCCGCTCTGCCTGCTCGCCCCCCTTTCCGGCGTCACCGACCTTCACATGCGCCGCATTGCCCGCCGCTGCGGTGCTGACGCGGTCATTTCCGAGATGGTGGCGGCCCGGGAATTCACCCGCGGATCCGGCGAGGCCACACTGCGCGCCGAGGGTTCCGGCGTCGACCTGCATGTGGTCCAGCTCGCGGGCTGCGAGGCGGCCCCGATGGCGGAGGCTGCCCGACTGGCCGAGGCCGGAGGCGCCCACGTGATCGACGTGAACATGGGTTGCCCGGCCAAGATCGTGACCGGCATCGCCTCGGGCTCGGCGCTGATGCGCGACCTCGACCACGCCGAGCGCCTGCTCGCGGCCGTGCGGGGCGCGGTGTCGGTCCCGGTGACGGTGAAGATGCGCCTCGGCTGGGACGACGCGAGCCGCAACGCCGCGGATCTCGCCGCCCGCGCCGAGCGGCTGGGCCTGAACGCCGTGACGGTCCACGGGCGGACCCGGCAGCAATTCTACAAGGGCAGCGCCGACTGGGCGGCGATCCGCGCCGTGGTCGCGGCGGTGTCGATCCCGGTGATCGCCAACGGTGACGTGACCGACTTCGCCAGCGCCCGCGCTTGCCTGGACGCCTCGGGCGCCGCCGGGGTCATGATCGGCCGCGCGGCGACCGGCCGCCCCTGGCTGGTCGGGCAGGTCGCCGCCGCGCTCACGGGCCGGCCGGCCGCGGAGCCGTCGCGGTCCGAACAGGCCGCCCTGGCCGCGGAGCACTATGCGGGGCTGCTCTCCCTCTACGGCCGCGACATGGGCGTGCGCCACGCGCGCAAGCACCTCGCCGCCTATGCCGAGACCGGCGGCGCGCTCGATCCGGCCGAACGGTCGGCCCTCCTGACCACTACCGATCCGGAGACGGCGCTCGCCTTGCTGGCCCGCGCCTTCGCGGATGCGGCCGATCCCGTCCAGGAGGCCGCGTGAGCGACGAGCCCCTCCCGAAAGAGTCCGGCAACCGGCGCGACACCGCCGCCGAGGCCGTGCTCAACGCCCTGCCGCTGCCGGTACTCACCATCGGCGCCGACGAGCGGATCCTCCACTGCAACCACGCCGCGGAAGCGTTCTTCGACTATTCCGCCCGGCTGATGCAGCGCCGTCGCCTGCGCGACATCATTCCCTTCGCCTCGCCGATCATCGCCCTGGTGGCCGAGGTGCGGCGGCGCCAGGCCAGCGTCAGCGAATACCGGGTGGAGCTCACCCAGCCGCGCCTCGGCCTGGAGCGCAGCGTCGACGTGTTCGCGACGCCGCTCGGCGACGACGGCGACGCCGTGGTGATGATGCTCCAGGAGCGCACCATCGCCGACAAGATGAACCGCCAGCTCACCCATCGCGGCGCGGCGCGCTCGATGGTGGCGCTCGGCGCGATGCTGGCCCACGAGATCAAGAACCCGCTCGCGGGCATCCGCGGCGCGGCGCAGCTCCTCGAGAGCACCGGCGCCGAGGAGGACCGGCTGCTCACCCGCCTGATCTGCGACGAATCGGACCGGATCGTCCGCATCGTCGAGCGCATGGAGCTGTTCGGCGACGAGCGCCCCTCGGATCGCGGCGCCGTCAACGTCCACGGCGTGCTCGATCAGGTGAAGCGCTCGGCGCAGTCGGGCTTCGCGCGGCACATCCGGTTCATCGAGACCTACGACCCGTCGCTGCCGCCGGTGCTGGGCAACCGCGACCAGCTGATCCAGGTGATCCTGAACCTCGTGAAGAACGCCGCCGAGGCGATCGGCCCGGACGCGGTCGAGGGCGAGATCACCCTGTCGACCGCCTTCCGCACCGGCCTGCGCCTGCAGGTCCCGGGCTCCCGCGAGCGGGTCAGCCTGCCGATCGAGGTGGCGGTGCGCGACAACGGCCCGGGCATCTCGGCCGACCTGCTGCCCGACCTGTTCGACCCGTTCGTCACCACCAAGGCGCAGGGCTCCGGCCTCGGTCTTGCATTGGTGGCCAAGATCGTCGGCGATCACGGCGGGATCGTCGAGTGCGATCCCGCCCCGCGCCGCACGGCGTTCCGCATCCTTCTGCCGATGTCGAGTGCCCGGGACGGGCGCGAATCGGCGGTCGATCCGTGATGTCGATCCCCGAATCCGGCCCCCGTCGGAGGTCTGAGTAGAGAGTCATGCCGAACGGCCACATCATCGTCGCCGACGACGACGCCGCCATCCGCACCGTGCTGAACCAAGCGCTGTCCCGGGCGGGCTACGAGGTCCGCTCGACGGGCAATTGCGCCACCCTCTGGCGCTGGGTCGCGCAGGGGGAGGGCGACCTCGTCATCACCGACGTGGTCATGCCCGACGAGAACGTGTTCGACCTGCTGCCGCGCATCAAGCGGGTGCGGCCGGAGCTGCCGATCATCGTGATGAGCGCGCAGAACACCTTCATGACGGCGATCCGCGCCTCGGAGCGGGGCGCCTACGAGTACCTGCCGAAGCCCTTCGACCTGAAGGAGCTGATCGCCATCGTCGGCCGGGCGCTCTCGCGCCCCCGGGGCGCGGCGCCGGCCGGGGCGCCCCCCGAGAACGAGGACATCCCGCTGGTCGGCCGCTCGCCGGCCATGCAGGAGATCTACCGGGCGCTCGCCCGGCTGATGCCCACCGACCTCACCGTGATGATCACCGGCGAGTCCGGCACCGGCAAGGAGCTGGTCGCCCGGGCGCTGCACGATTACGGCCGCCGCCGCACCGGCCCGTTCGTGCCGGTCAACATGGCGGCGATCCCGCGCGACCTGATCGAGTCCGAGCTGTTCGGCCACGAGAAGGGCGCCTTCACGGGGGCGCTCCAGCGCTCCGCCGGCCGGTTCGAGCAGGCCGAGGGCGGCACGCTGTTCCTCGACGAGATCGGCGACATGCCCATGGAGGCGCAGACCCGGCTGCTGCGCGTGCTCCAGCAGGGCGAGTACACGACGGTGGGCGGCCGCGTCCCGATCCGCACCAACGTCCGGATCATCGCGGCCACCAACAAGGACCTGCGGGTCTCCATCCAGCAGGGCATCTTCCGCGAGGACCTGTTCTTCCGCCTCAACGTCGTGCCGCTGCGGCTGCCGGCCCTGCGCGAGCGCTCCGAGGACGTGCCGGACCTCGTCCGCCACTTCTTCGTGCTCGTCGAGCGCGAGGGCCTGACCCGGAAGACCCTCGACGGCGACGCCATGGAGCGGCTGAAGCGCTACCGCTGGCCCGGCAACGTCCGCGAGCTCGAGAACCTCGTCCGGCGGCTCGCCGCCCTCTACCCGCAGGAGACGATCACCGGCCCGGTGATCGAGGCCGAGCTCGACACGCTGCCGCTGGCGACGCCCGCGGCGCCGGCGGCCAACGGCGCCGCCCGCAAGGCGAACGGGGAATCGGAGACCCTGTCCAGCGCCGTGGAGCGCCACCTCTCGGACTACTTCTCCGGCTATCGCGACACGCTGCCGCCCCCCGGCCTGTATCACCGGATCCTGCGGGAGATCGAAGGCCCGCTGATCGGCGCGGCGCTCGCCGCCACCCGCGGCAACCAGATCCGCGCCGCGGAACTGCTCGGCGTCAACCGCAACACCCTGCGCAAGAAGGTCCGCGACCTCGACCTGCAGGTCTTCCGGACGGCGCGGTAGGGCGGTCCCCGGCCGATCCGGCCGTGTCCCCTCAACCCGAGGCGCGTCGGGCGCCGCGCGACGAGGTCCAGAACGGGATGAGCGCGGTCCTGGCCGCCCTCAGCGGCCCGGCAGGATCGGGTCGCCGCGCATCAGCGCGTGCAGCCGCTCCGTGTCGAACCCGTTCGGGATGCTGGGCACGGCCGGCTTCGGCGCGGGCGCGGCCCTCGCGGGGGCCGGGATCGACCCCGTCGCCGACGGCTCGGCCTGGGCGGCGCGGATCACCGGCGCCGGCGCCAGATGGGCGAGCCGGTCGGCGCTGACGAGGGCGACGGTCGCCGTCGAGACGAGGACGAGGACGGCGCCGAGAAGGGAACGCAGGATACGCACGCGACGACCCGGGACGCGACTTGAGACGGCAACAGATTTACGGCGCGGCCGTTAACGAAGCCCCACTCCAAGTCTTCGGGAGGCGATATTGACCAACGTCCAGGCCACCGCGAGCGACAGCCCGTTCATCCAGGGCCGTAACGCGCGCCTCTACGGGAAGCCCGTGAGCGAATGCCCCTATCCGGAGGGCTCTCAGGAGCGCGCCGCCTGGATGGAGGCCTACGAGGAAGCCGTCGTCTCGGATCCGCCGGAGAAGCCGTGATCGCGGAAAACCCGGAGGCCCGGCACCGCGAGCCCGCGTGTCCGGCTTGACCTTGCCGGGCGCGGCGCGCTTCGTGCGGTGCACCGCAACGCGATCTCCGAGCCTCGATGTCCCTGAAGCCCTCGCCCGACGCCAAGCAGACCTTCGCGCCCGCGACGCGCCTCGTCCACGCGGGCCGTGACCCGGGCGAGCAGCACGGCTTCGTGAACACGCCGATCTACCGCGGATCCACGGTCCTCTACCCGACCTACGACGCGATCAAGAACCGGCGCGGCCGCTACAATTACGGGACCTCGGCGACACCGACGATGGACTCGCTGACGGAGGCGTGGACGGAACTCGCCGGCGCCGCCGGAACCGTCGTGACGCCCTCCGGGCTCGCGGCGCTCACCGTCGCGCTGATGGCCGCGGTCTCGGCGGGCGACCACCTCCTCGTCACCGATTCCGCCTACCGGCCGACCCGCCAGTTCTGCGACGGCGTGCTGGCGCGCTACGGCGTCGAGGTGACCTACTACGACCCGACCATCGGGGCCGGCATCGCGGAACTGATGCGCCCGAACACCCGGGCCGTGCTGGTCGAGGCGCCCGGCTCGCAGAGCTTCGAGATGCAGGATATCCCGGCCATCGCCGAGGTCGCGCACGCACACGACGCCTGCGTGATCATGGACAACACCTGGGCGACGCCGCTGCTGTTCCCGCCGCACGCGCGCGGCGTCGACATCGCGGTCGAGGCCGGCACCAAGTACCTCAGCGGCGGCTCGGACCTGCTGATCGGCCTGACCTCCGCGAACGCGCGCTACTACCCGGCCGTGCGCCGCACCTTCGACCATTTCGCCATGTGCGCCGGCGCCGAGGACATCTTCCTGGCGCTGCGCGGCCTGCGCACCATGTCCTTGCGGCTGCGCGAGCACGGCCGCGCCGGACTGGAGATGGCCCGGTGGTTCCAGGCGCGGCCCGAGGTGCTGCGGGTGCTCCATCCCGGCCTGCCCGAGGATCCCGGCCACGCGATCTGGAAGCGCGACTTCGCGGGCGCGTCGGGCCTGTTCGGGGTGATCCTGAAGCCGGTGCCCGAGGCCGCGGTGGCCGCCATGCTGGACGGGCTGCAGCTCTTCGGGATGGGCTTCTCGTGGGGCGGCTTCGAGAGCCTCGTGATCCCGTTCGACTGCGCCGGCTACCGGACCGCGACCCGGTGGGCCCCCGGCGGACCGGCGCTCCGCTTCCACATCGGGCTCGAGGACACCGCCGACCTCAAGGCCGACCTCGACGCCGGCTTCGCGCGCCTCCGGGCGGCGTCGTAGGGCGGGGCCGGGCGCCGCGCTACGACGCTGCCCTTCCCGGACAGGTGAGGACCGGCGAACCTTGACCCGGACCGCGCGCCGCGGGCGGTGCCGCATCCGCGCGTCGTGATGGGCCCGCGCCGTCGCGACCGGCGACGGCATCGCTGCATTTGACCTCGCGCCGCGTTCCTGATTGACCGGCCCGGTATGACCACGAGCCTCTCCGCCGGCGGCGCGCCGCGCCTTGCCCCCGTCGACCGGATCGGCCGCGGGCTCGACGCGCTGAGCCTCACCCATGCCAGGGCCGTCGCCGCCCTGCTGGCGCTGTGCCTGATCCTGTTCCTGCCGGGGCAGATCTCGCTGCAGCCGATGGACCGGGACGAGCCCCGCTTCGCCCAGGCCTCGAAGCAGATGCTGGAGAGCGGCGACCTCGTGGATATCCGCTTCCAGGGGGAGGCGCGGCACAAGAAGCCGGTGGGGATCTACTGGGCGCAGGCCGCCGCCGTGGCGGCCGGCGAGGCGCTGGGCGTGCCCGGGGCCCGCACCCAGATCGCCCTGTACCGCGTCCCGTCGCTGATCGGCGCCGTCGCCTCGGTTCTTCTCGCCTACTGGGCGGCGCTCGCCTTCCTGCCCCGGCGGTCGGCGCTGCTGGCGGCCGCCCTCTACGGCGCCTGCCTGATGCTCTCAGCCGAGGCCCACCTCGCCAAGACCGACGCGCTGCTCGCCGCCTGCGCCACCGCGAGCCTCGCCGCGCTCGCCCACGCGTGGCTGGCGCCGCGGGACGGTCGGCCGGTCTCGGGACCGACCTTCGCGGCGTTCTGGCTCGGGATGGCGGTCGGGATCCTGGTGAAGGGGCCGATGGTTCCGCTCTTCGCCGCGCTGCCGGCGCTCGGCCTGTCGCTCGCGGCGCGGTCCGGCCGCTGGCTGCTGCCGCTCCGGCCCTGGCCGGGCCTCGCCCTCACGCTCCTGCTGGTGGCGCCCTGGTTCGCGGCGATCGCCTGGAAGAGCGGGGGCGCGTTCTACGCCGAGGCGGTCGGCCACGACATGCTCGGCAAGGTCGGCGGGGCGGCCGAGCGGCACTGGGGACCGCCCGGCGCCTACGCGCTCGTGTTCTTCGCGACCTTCTGGCCGGCGGCGGCCTTCACCGCCATGAGCCTGCCGTTCGCTTGGCGGGCGCGACGGGAGCCCGCCGTGGCCTTCCTGATCGCCGCGGTGCTGCCGGCCTGGCTGATCTTCGAGGCGGTGCCCACCAAGCTGCCCCACTACGTGCTGCCGCTGATGCCCTGGCTCGCGATCCTGACCGTGCTGGCGCTGAGCCGGGGGGCGCTGGACCCGCGCCTGCGGGGCGCCCGCCTGACGGCCCTGCTGCTGCCGGCGATCCCGGTCGCCCTGACCCTCGGCCTCTGCCTCGCCGGCTGGCGGCTCGACAGCCACACGATCCCGTGGCCGGCCCTGCCGCTGCTCGCCGCCGCCTGCGCGGTCGCGGTCCTGGCCTGGCTCGCCTTCGCGCAGGGATCCGCCGAGCGCGCCCTCGTCCTCGGGGTGCTGGCCTCCGCGCTGCTGGGCCCGGCGGTGCTGGGCGTGGCACAGCGCTCGCTGCCAGCCCTGAAGGTCTCGCCGCGGCTCGCGGCCCTGCGCGACCGCGCGCCCTGCCCGAACCCGCTTGTGGCGAGCCTCGGATACCGCGAGCCGAGCCTCGTCTTCCTGATCGGCACCGGCCTCGCCCTGCCGCCCGACGGGGCCGCCGCCCGGTCCTTCCTCGAGGGCGGCGGCTGTCGCCTGCTCTTCGTCGAATCCCGCGATCGCGACGATTTCAACGCGGCCTGGCCGGTCGGCCGCGGCGCGCCCGCGCCCCTGGCGGAGGTCGAGGGCTTCAACCTCAACACCGGCCGCCGGGTCTTCGTGACGGCCTACGCGGTGGCCCCGTGAGCGGATCCCCCCATCTCAGCGTCGTCGTGCCGGTCAAGAACGAGGCCGGCAACATCGCGCCCCTGGTGGCCGAGATCGAGGCCGCCTGCGCGGGCCTCGCCTTCGAGCTGATCTACGTGGACGACGGCTCGACCGACGGCACGCCGGCGGCGCTGGCGGCGGCCCGGGCGGCGCGGCCCTGGCTGCGGGTGCTGCGCCACGCGCGGAGCGGCGGCCAGTCGGCGGCGGTGCGCAGCGGCGTCCTGGCGGCCCGCGGCGGGATCGTCGCGACCCTCGACGGCGACGGCCAGAACGATCCGGCCTTCATCCCCGCGCTGCTCGCGGCCCTCGAGGCGGCGGGGCCGGGAGCCGGCCTCGCCCAGGGCCAGCGGCGCGGCCGCAAGGACGGCCGCTTCAAGATGCTCCAGTCCCGGATCGCCAACGGCGTGCGCGGGCGGATCCTCAACGATTCCACCCGCGACACCGGCTGCGGCCTGAAGGTCTTCCGCCGCGCCGTGTATCTCAGGCTGCCGTATTTCGACGCCCTCCACCGATTCATGCCGGCCCTGGTCGCCCGCGAGGGCTTCTCGGTCGTCCACCGCGACGTGGTCGACCGGCCGCGGCTGACGGGGGTGTCCAATTACGGCCTGTTCGACCGCCTCTGGGTCGGGCTCCTCGATCTCGCCGGCGTCTGGTGGCTGATCCGGCGCAAGCGCGCGGATCCGCGGCCCGAGGAGATCGCCGGCCCGGCCGGCCAAACCGCGGACCAGGACGTCGGATGCTGATCCAGCTCGCCCACGATCTGCCGGCCTATTTCTACGACGTGTTCGTCACCCGGCTCGACTTCTGGCTGGTGTTCGGCATCGTCGCGCAGGTGGTGTTCGGCTCGCGCTTCATCCTGCAATGGATCGCCAGCGAGCGCGCCGGGCGGAGCGTGATGCCGCTGTCGTTCTGGTTCCTGTCGATCCTCGGCGGGATGATGACGCTGGTCTACGGGTTCGTCCGCCGCGAGCCGGTGATCATCATCGGCCAGGGCCTCTCCACCGGCATCTACCTGCGCAACCTCGCGCTGATCTTCCGCGAGCGGCGGCGGAAGCGGGGCGCCGCGTGAGCCGCACGCCGCTGCCCGCCTTCTACGACGACCTGGACGCCACCTTCGCCGAACTGTGGCGCCTGCTGGCGGACGGCGCCGCCCATGGCCGGAGCGGTTTCCACCTGCCGACCCTGGGGACGCTGGGTGCCGATGGCGGGCCGCGGCTGCGCACGGTGGTCCTGCGCGCCGCCGACCCGGCCGAGGGGACGCTCCGGTTCCACTGCGACCGCCGCTCCGACAAGGCCTCCGAGATCCTGGCCGCTCCTGCCTGCGCCCTCGCCGCCTACGACGCGGCCGCGAAGATCCAGATCCGCGTCGCGGGTCGCGCCACGCTGCACACCGACGACGCGCTGGCCGAGGCGGCCTGGACGGGGTCCCGGGCGATGAGCCGGGTCTGCTACGGGGCGGAGCCCGGTCCGGGCACGGCGCTGCCGACGGGGGACGCCTACAGCCTGCCGGACGAGACCGCGGCCGCGACGCTCGGCCGGCCGCACTTCGCCGCCGTACTCGTCCGGGCGGAGCGGCTCGACTTCCTCTATCTCGACCGCCGCGGCCATCGCCGGGCGGCCTGGCACGCGGCCGGAGGCCTGTGGTCCGGCCGCTGGATCGCGCCCTGACCGGGCTCGCTCGGGGCGGGCAGGGCCGGTCAGGCGGACGCCCCGGTGCCGCCGCGCCCGGCGCTGCGGGGGCCATCCGGCCCCCCGGGATGGCAGCCCTGCGCCGCCCCCCCCCTGACGGCGGCCGGGCCGGCGCGCTAAACCCCCTGACCCGGCCGCCGAACCGGGTCGATCTGGAGGAGTCCGTGGGCCTCGTCTACGCGCTCGCCGCCTACCTGAGCTGGGGCCTCCTGGTCCCGGTGCATTTCCGGATGCTCGGCGCCTACTCCCCGTACCACATCCTGTCGGAGCGGATCGTCTGGTCGAGCGTGTTCGCCGGCGCGCTGGCGCTGATCCTCGCGGCGCGCCACCGCCTGAACCTGCCGCTGCCGCTCCGGAAGCGCCACGCGCTGCTGCTGCTCTCGGCGGGGATGATCGGCGTGAACTGGCTGCTCTACCTCTACGCGGTCAGCGGCGGGCACCTGCTCGACGCGAGCCTCGGCTACTACATCAATCCCCTGGTCAGCGTCGCCCTCGGCCGGGTGGTGCTGGGCGAGCGCCTGCGGCCGGCGCAGGCCGTCGCCATCGGCATCGCCGCGACGGGCGTCGCCGTCGCGGTGGTGTGGGCCGGGGAACTGCCCCTGATGTCGCTGTCGCTGGCAGTGAGCTTCGCGCTCTACGGCCTCGCCCGGAAGATCGTCGGCGTCGACGCGCTGGTCGGCTTCCTGGCCGAGACGCTGCTGCTCCTGCCGGCCGCGCTCGTCTGGCTCGTCCTGTCACCCGAGCCGTTCCTGCCGGCCGCGCCGGGCGACCGCGCCCTGCTGATGCTCACCGGCCTGACGACCGCGCTGCCGCTGATCTGGTTCGCCGCCGCGGCGGTGCGCCTGCGGCTCACGACCTTGGGTCTCCTGCAATACGTGGCGCCGACCTGCCTGCTCGTCCTGAGCGTCCTCGTCTACGGCGAGCGGGTCGAGCCGCATCGGGCGCTGATGCTCGCGCTGATCTGGGTGGCGCTCGCGCTCTACACGATCGACGCTCTGCGGTTTCGCCGGCCGCCGGCCCCCGCGGCCCCGCGGTCGGATCCCGACGCGATGCGTGTATAAGGAGTACGGGTATAAGCCGCCGCGGGGCGGGTGACGGGACAGCGTCGGGTCGATGAGCGAGACTGAGAGCGGCCCAGGATCCGTCACGGATGCCGATTACCGCAACCTCGCCGAGACGCTGCCGCAGCTCGCCTGGATCGCCGAGGCCGACGGCACGATCATCTGGTACAATCAGCGCTGGTACGACTACACCGGCACCTCCCTCGACGAGATGCGGGGCTGGGGCTGGCGCACGGTCCATCACCCGGACCACGTCGCGGCCGTGACCGAGCGCTACCGCGCCGCGATCACGCTGGGCCGGTCCTGGGAGGACACGTTCCCGCTGCGCGGCCGCGACGGGAGCTACCGCTGGTTCCTGTCGAAGGCGCTGCCCCACCGGGACGAGTCCGGGCGGATCCTGCGCTGGTACGGGACCAACACCGACATCACCGGCCGCCGCGCGGTCGAGGAGCGCCTGCGCCACTCCGAGCAGCGCTTCCGGGCGCTGGTGGACGCCTCGGCGGCGGTTATCTGGAACACCGACGCGGCGGGCGAGCTGATGCCGCCGCAGGTCCGGTGGAGCACCTATACCGGGCAGACCGAGGAAGCCTACCAGGGCTGGGGCTGGCTGGACGCCGTCCATCCCGACGACCGGGGCCACGCGGCCGACGCCTGGGCGGCCTGCGTCGAGGCGCGCGCGACCTACGAGGTCGAGTACAGGCTGCGCCGGTACGACGGGGTCTGGCGCGCCATGGAGGTGCGCGGCGTGCCGGTCCTCGCCGAGGACGGCTCCCTGCGGGAATGGGTCGGCACCTGCGTCGACGTCACCGAGCGGAAGGAGGCCGAGGAGGCGGTGGAGCGCGCCCGGCAGGCCGCCGAGGCGGCCAACCGGGCGAAGAGCCAGTTCATCGCCAACATGAGCCACGAGCTGCGCACGCCGCTCTCGGCGGTGATCGGCTACTCCGAGATGCTCGGCGAGGAGCTGGAGGATATCGGCCAGGCCGCCCTCCTGCCCGACCTGCGCAAGATCGAGGCGGCCGCCCGCCACCTGCTCTCGCTGATCAACGACGTGCTCGACATCTCGAAGATCGAGGCGGGCCGCATGACCGCCTCGGCCGAGACCTTCACGGTGTCGGACCTGCTCCGGGACGTCTCCGACTCCACCGGCTCCCTGGTTGAGAAGAAGGGCAACCGCTTCGTCCTGGACACCGGCGCGGCCGGGACGGCCGACCTCGGGTCCATGCACCAGGACCAGACCAAGATCCGCCAGTGCCTGCTGAACCTGATCGGCAACGCCGCGAAGTTCACCGAGCGGGGAACGATCACCCTGACGGTGCGGCGGCACCGGGAGGAGGGAGCCGACTGGCTGTCCTTCGCGGTCGCCGACACCGGCATCGGCCTGACCGAGGAGCAGATCGGGCGCCTGTTCGAGCGCTTCGTCCAGGCCGACGATTCGACGACCCGGCAGTTCGGCGGCACGGGCCTCGGGCTCGCCATCACCCGCGCGTTCTGCCGGACGATGGGCGGCGACATCGGCGTCGCCAGCACGCCGGGCGCGGGCGCGACCTTCACGATCCGCCTGCCCGCCACCCTGCGGCCCGAGGACGCGCCGCCCTCCGAGGCCGAGGCCCACACGCCGGTGGAGCCGCACGAGCAGCACGAGACGGTGCTGCTGGTCGACGACGACCCGGCCGCCCGGGAATTGCTCCAGCGCTTCCTGGAACGCGAGGGCTTCCACGTCCGCAGCGCCAACGACGGCCGCGCCGGCCTGACGCTCGCCCGGGCCCTGAAACCGCGCGCGATCCTGCTCGACGTCGAGATGCCGCGCATGGACGGCTGGGCGGTCCTGCACGCGGTGCGCAACGACCCCGACCTCGCCGGTACGCCGGTGATCATGACCTCGGTCGTGGCCGAGCAGGGGCTCGGCCAGGCGCTCGGCGCCACCGACTACTTCGTCAAGCCGATCGACTGGGACCGGCTCAAGGGCCTGATGGAGCGCTACCGGCCCGAGGCGCCGGAGGATGCCCGCGTCCTCGTGGTCGACGACGACGCGGATGCCCGCGAGCGCCTGCGCCGGTCGCTCGGCCGCGAGGGCTGGACCGTCGACGAGGCGGAGAACGGCCGGATCGCCCTGGAGCGGGTCAGCCAGGCGCGGCCGAGCCTGATCCTGCTCGACCTGATGATGCCCGAGATGGACGGGTTCGGCTTCCTCCGGGCCTTGCGGGCGCGGCCCGACGGCGACGTGCCCGTGGTGGTGCTCACCGCCAAGGAGGTCACGGCGGCCGAGAAGGAGAGCCTGAACCGGCAGGCCGACCGGGTGATCGCCAAGGGCTCCATGAGCCTCGCGGAGATCGGCCGGCAACTGCGCGTCCTCTACGCGCGTTCGGCGACCGAGCCGGTGCCGGGGCAGCTCCAGGGGTTGCTCGATCGGCTCGCCGAGAAGGACGCGGGAGAACCACGATGAGTGCCGACGGGATCGATCCGGAGAAGGCGGTGACCATCCGGCTGCGGGCGCGGCTCGCGGTGGTGGAGCGGGCGGCGTGGTTCGGCTTCGTCCACGCGATGAAGACCCGGCCGGTCGAGACCGAGGCCTACATCGCCGCGGAGCGGGCGCGCTGCACCGACGGGTTCGGCAGCGGCGCCTGGGCCAAAGACCTCACCGACGCCGAGCGGGCGATGCTCGCCGACGAGGTCGATAGCGGGCTGGCGCAGCTGCTGGAGGATGCCCGCGCGGAGCTGTGAGGCCGGGCCTCCCGGGCGGAGGCGTCTCCGGGCGTCCCGATGGCAACGAAAGACGCTCTCCCGCTTTGACGGCCTGACGTCGACGGGACGACGTCGCCGAGGCGCCCATGCTGTACGAACTCGCGACCCTCTCGTGCCCGCTGCTCGCGGTGGGCCAAGTCTCGGCCGGCGTCGAGGCTTGGCTGGACGATCCCGATGCCAAGGGGGAGCTGGTCGGCTGCTGGCGCAGCGAGATCGGCACGCTGGGGCGCCTGATCGTGCTGCGCGGCTTCGCGGCGCCCGAGGACATGACCGCCGAGCGCCGGCGCGCCCTCCTCAGCGCCAACCCGTTCAACGCCGGGCCCGTGATCACAGCTCTGGAGATGGACAGCTACGCCCCGTTCCCCTTCCTGCCACCGATCCGGACGGGCGACCGCGGCGGGGTGTACGAAGTCCGGACCTATCGCCTGAGGCCGGGGGGCCTACCGCCGACCCTCGCGGCCTGGGAGGCCGCGATCGGGCCGGCACGCGCCTACACGCAGCACCTCGTCCTGAACATGTACGCCCTCGACGGTGCGCCGCGCATCACGCACATCTGGGGTTTCCGCAGCCTGGAGGAGCGGGCCGCGTTGCGGTCCCGCGCCTACGAAGCGGGGATCTGGCCGCCGAAGGGTGGCCCGGACCAGATCGCCGAGGCGACCTCGACGATCGCGCTCCCCCAGGGGCGCTCTCCCCTGAGCTGAACGCCGGCCCCACGGAAGCGGCCGCCCAAGCGGCGGGCCCGACGCGTGACGAGCGCGCTCGACCGGGCCTGGATCGAGGCCGGTGGCGCTGTTCCGCGCGCGGGCGGAGCCGGCACCGCCGATCAGGCGCCGAACACGTCGCGCCAGGCCGGCGGAAGCCCCGTGCCGGCCAGGGGCGACGACGGCGCGTGCCCGGGCAGGCTCGTCGCCGAGAACACGCCGCGCGCCACCGCCCGAGCCAGGACCCGCGCGGCGGCGTCGCCGAGGCGGGCAAGGTCCACCACCGTGTCGCCGAGGGGCACGGCTCCGGTCGCCGCGGCGAAGACCAGGTCGCCGTCGAGGGGCGTGTGCGCCGGCACGAGGGCCCGAGCGAGGCCGTCCTGCGCCGCCACCGCGAGGCGCCGGCACTGCGCCTTGGTCAGCGCCGCGTCGGTCGCCACCACGGCCAGCGTCGTGGCGGCGCCCGGCAGCGCGCGGGCCGGAAAGGCGTGGGCCTCGGGCGGCACCCGGACCGGCACGCCCAGGCCGCCGAACTCGTCGTCCACCTCGAAGGGCGCGGCCCAGAAATGCGGCCCACCGCCGATCGTCGCGTTGCCGAAGGCGTTCACGGCCGCGAGGGCCCCGACCCGGAAGCCCGTGCCCGGCACGGCCGCCGAGGCGGATCCGATCCCGCCCTTGAGCCGGCCGGTGCGCGCACCGGTCCCGGCTCCCACGGAGCCCAGGGCGAACGCCTCGGTGGCTGCCGCGGCGGCCTGGAAGCCCAGCTCGCGATAGGGCGGATAGCGGCCCCAGGCCTTGTCGCCGCCGTTGGGGAGATCGAACAGCACCGCCCCCGGGACGATCGGCACCCGCATGGCGCCGACCGGGAACCCGCGCCCGGCCTCGGCGAGCCACGCCGCCACGCCGGCCCCCGCATCGAGGCCGAAGGCCGAGCCCCCGGAGAGGACGAAGGCGTCGACCCGCTCGACGGTGCGCTCGGGATCGAGCAGGTCGGTCTCGCGGGTGCCCGGCCCGCCGCCGCGCACGTCGACCGCGGCGACGGCCGGCTGATCGAAGAGGATCGCGGTGACGCCGCTGGCGAGCCGCAGGTCGGTGGCGTGGCCGACCCGCAGGCCGGGAATGTCGGTGATGCGATTCTGCGGCATGGTCCGAGCTTGCCACGGCGGCCCATCGGCGCAAATCCGGCCGGGGCCGTTGACCGCCGGCCGGGGTTACCCAGGTTGGCAGACGGCGAAGCGCGTCGAGGAGCACGGCATGGACGTCGGATTCATCGGAATGGGGCGGATGGGTCGCGCCATGGCGGCCAACCTCGCGCGGGCCGGCCACACGGTCCGCGCCTGGAACCGCTCGCCGGAGGCCGCGCGCGGCCTCGACGGCGTCACTCCGGTGGCGAGCGCCGCCGAGGCCTTCGCGGGGGACGCCGTGGTCACCATGCTGGCCGACGACGCGGCCCTCGAGACCGTGATCGTCGCCGGCGGCCTCCTCGACCAGCCTGAGCGGCCCGGCCTGCATATCGGGATGAGCACGATCTCGGTGGCCCTGGCGAAGCAGCTCGCCGCCGTGCACGCGCGGGCGGGCGTTCCCTACATCTCGGCGCCGGTCTTCGGGCGGCCGGACGTGGCAGAGGCCGGCAAGCTCAACATCGTGGCGGCCGGGGCGGCGGCTCTGATCGACCGCGCGGGGCCGCTCCTCGACGCCATGGGCGCCAAGACCTGGCGCTTCGGCGACGACCCGACGCGGGCCAATGCCGTCAAGCTCGCCGGCAACTTCATGCTGATCTCGGCCATCGAGGCCATGGCCGAGGCCTGCGCCCTCACGGAGGGCCACGGGGTCGCGGGCGCCGACTTCCTGGACCTGATGACCAACACGCTGTTCGCCTCGCCGGTCTACAAGGGCTACGGCGCCTCGATCGCGCAGAACCGCTACGAGCCGCCGGGCTTCATCCTCAAGCTCGGGGCCAAGGACGTGCGGCTCGCCCTCCAGGCGGCCGAGGGTGCCGGGGTGCCGATGCCGTTCGCGAGCGTGCTGCGGGACGGTCTCATCGAGGCGATCAGCCACGGCGACGGCGAGAAGGACCTCGCGGCGCTGGCCCGCGTCTCTGCCCGTCGTGCAGGGCAGGGTTGAGATCGACGACGACGTCTCGCCTTTCTGGCGAGTCTTAACCCGTCGTTTCAACTTCACAAACGAGTGTTCGTGCCGGCTATAGGCACGGATACCAATAGATGCGCACACATTCCTATTCGCTGCGCAGGATGACTCTGTCTACGAAAGTCATCCTGCTGGCGATGCTCGCCGTGACAGTCACCGCCGGCGCCATCTGGATCACGGTCTCGCGGCAGACCTGGTCGCAGATGGAGGCGCGTCAGCGCACCAACGGCGAGCGCAACCTGAGAACTCTGGCGCTCGTCCTGGCGGCGCGGGTCGAGGGTGCGGCGGCGGACCTCGACGGCGCGCGCGTCGCCCGGGTGTCGACGCCGAGCCTGTCCGGCTTCGCCGATGCCGGCGTCGTGGACGACGCCGTCGCCTATTCGGGCGGCCTGGCGACGGTCTTCAGCTACGAGCCCGCCTCCGACAGCTTCGTGCGGCGCCAGACCACGGTGCGCCGGGAGGACGGGACCCGCGCGGTCGGCACGGCGCTCGCCGCCGACAGCCCGGCCCAGGCCGCGATCCGCGCCGGTCGGACCTACGAGGGGCCGGCCGCCCTGTTCGGGCGGCGCTACTACACAGTGTACCACCCGACGGTCGACACCACCGGCAAGGTGAACGGCATCCTGTTCGTCGGGCTGCCGATCGAGATGTACTTCGACGCCCACGCCCAGACGATGACGAGCCTCAGCGTCGCCGCCCTGGTCATCGCGGTGCTGGCCTGCGCCCTCGTCGGGCTGGCGGCGGCGCGGCTGTTCCGGCCCTTCGCGACGATCGCGGCGCGGATCGAGGCCCTCGCGGCCGGCGACTTGGACTCGGCGATCCCCCACGCGGGGCGCGGCGACGAGATCGGCACCGTGGCGCGCGCCCTCGAGGTGCTGCGCGTCGCCGGGCTGCGGACCCGGGAGCTCGAGAGCCTGCAGAGCGCGGGCGCGGCCGACGAGACGCGGCGGCGGGCCGCCCTCGACCGGGCCATCGAGGCGTTCCGGGGGCAGGTCGTTCGCCTGAAGGACGCGCTGACCGCCAGCACCGGCGCGATGCGGGCCCGGGCCGGCGAGATGGCGGCCAGCTCCGCCGAGGCGGAGGTCGCCGTCGCCGAGACCGAGCGCGGCTCGCACGAGACCTCGGCCAGCGTCCAGACCGTGGCGAGCGCCGCCGAGGAGCTCTCCGCCTCGATCGCCGAGATCGGGACCCAGCTCGACCAGGCCGAGGCCCTGGTGGCCACCGCCGCCGCGGAGTCGGACGCGATGAACGCCGAGATCGGCGAACTCGCCGAGGCCGCCGGGCGCATCGGCGCCGTGGTCGGGCTGATCCGCCAGATCGCCGAGCAGACCAACCTGCTGGCGCTCAACGCCACGATCGAGTCCGCCCGGGCCGGCGCCGCCGGCAAGGGCTTCGCCGTGGTGGCCGCGGAGGTGAAGGCCCTGGCGTCGCAGACCGCGAAGGCCACCGAGGAGATCGGCAGCCAGATCGCCGGTGTGCAGGCCTCGACGACGGCGGCCGTGGCGGCGATCGGCCGGATGGGCGAGCGGATGCGGGCGGTCAGCGTCACCACGGGCGGGATCGCGTCGGCGGTCTCGGCCCAGGGCGCGGCCACGGCCGAGATCTCCCGCAACGTCGCCGACACGGCCGGCGCCACCGAGGCCATCGCGGGGGGCCTCACTACGGTCGCCGGCGCGGCCCGGCGCTCGGCCCGCATGGCCGCCACCGTCACCGACGCGGCTCAGACCGTCGACACGGTCGCGGCCGACCTCGAGGCCGAGATCGAGCGCTTCCTCGGCCAGGTCGCGGCCTGACGCCTCAGAGCCCGTAGCGGGCGAAGGCCGCGCGCTCCGCGAACGCGGCCATCGCCCCCTCGGCCAGGTCGATCCCGCCCGGCGCGCCGCCGCGGCGCAGCAGGCGGGACAGGAATCCGCCCCGGGCCTCGGCGACGAGGCGCAGGTCGACCTTGTCGCCGAAGCGCGCGCGCGTCGCGGTGCGCACGTCGCCAAGCGCGTCGACGAGTCCGAGGGGCAGCGCCTGCCGCCCGGTCCAGACCGCCCCGGTGAACAGGTTCTCGGCTCGCGACAGGGTCGGGCGCCGGGCCGTGACGAGGCCGGTGAACAGGTCCTGCACGTCGGCCTGGATGCGCTTCAGGCGCTCCACGTCGGCGGGATCCTCCGGGCGGAACGGGTCGAGCATCGACTTCGCCTCGCCCTGCGTGTGGACCCGGCGCTCGACGCCGAGCTTCTCCAGCAGGCCGTGGAAGCCGAACCCGGCCGAGACCACGCCGATCGAGCCGACGATCGAGGTCGGGTCGGCGACGATCTCGTCGGCCGCGCAGGCGATCATGTAGCCGCCGGAGGCCGCGACATCCTCCACGAAGGCGATCACCGGCACGCCCTTCTCGTCGGCCAGCGCCCGGATGCGGCGGTGGATCAGGTGGGACTGCGCCGGCGAGCCGCCGGGCGAGTTGATCACCAGCGCCACCGCCTTCACCCCCGGCATCCCGAAGGCGCGCTCCAGGCTGCCCGCGACGCTCCCGATCGAGAGCCCCGGCCGGATCGGCGAGACCGCCCCGATCGTGCCCGACAGCCGGACCACCGCGACCCGCGGGCGTCGGTCCCGGAAGCGGCGCGGGAGGAGGGCGCGAAATGTGTCGGGGAACGCGAACGCCATGGGAGTCTTACGCGGCTCATCGGGAAGCCGGGCGGGGGACGGCCCGGAAGCGCCTGTTGCGGAAACTGGGCGCTTTCCGGCGCCGCGCAAGGGCGGCGCGCGACGGCGGCGCATCTGCGCAGTCAGAACGGATCGAACCGTTTGCCGACCTTGGCCGTTTCAGGCGACGGCGCGAGCCTCGTGCCGGCCCGGATCCGCTGGACTCGGACGGGCGCTCACACGGGAGAGAAACGATGCGACCCTGGCCGATCCTGGTCCTCCTCGCCGCGCTGCTCGGCGGGCTGGCGACTGCGCCCGCGCGGGCGGCGCCCCTGCCGGTCCCCGCCGGCGCCGAGGCCGCGGCGCCCGCCCCCGCGGTGCAGCAGGCCCACTGGCGCTACCGCCGCCACTGGCACCGGCGTCACCACTGGCGGCGCCACTGGCACCATCGCCGCCACCACTGGCATCGCCGCCACCACTGGCACCGGCACCACCATTTCCGCCGCCACTGGCACCGCCACCACGTCTGGCACGGCCGCCCGTACGGCCACCGGCACGTCACGTTCTACTGAGCCAAGCCCCCGCGCCCCGGCCCGATCCGGCCGGGGCGCGGCCCCGCCGGGAACTGTGCCGGGGACCCCGCGGCCGAGCCTGCAGGCGGCCGCGCTGCGACCTTGCGGCGGGCCTCGGAAAACCTTATTTAACCGTCTGATATCACTGCTCTTCCGCAAGGCCGTTCCGGCGCATCGCGCGCCGCTTGGCCGCCGCGAGCACCGCCCGTCCGGGCCTCAGAACGGAAATCGACTTGGCCGAGAACGATCCGACTGGCGCCGCCCCGCCCGCCAGCGACATCCGCCCCGTCTCCATCACCGACGAGATGCGCCGCTCCTACCTCGATTACGCGATGAGCGTGATCGTGAGCCGGGCGCTTCCCGACGCGCGCGACGGGCTCAAGCCCGTGCACCGGCGCATCCTCTACTCCGCCTTCGAATCTGGGCACCTGCCCGAGCGGAAATACGTCAAGTCGGCGCGCATCGTCGGCGACGTGATCGGTCTCTACCACCCGCACGGCGACCAATCGATCTACGACGCCCTCGTGCGGATGGCGCAGGACTTCTCCATGCGCCTGATGCTCATCGACGGGCAGGGCAATTTCGGCTCGGTGGACGGCGATCCGCCGGCCGCCATGCGCTACACCGAATCGCGGCTCGCCAAGCCCGCCACGGCGCTGCTCACCGACATCGACAAGAACACCGTCGATTTCGGACCGAACTACGACGAGTCGCGCGAGGAGCCGACCGTCCTCCCGGCCCGCTTCCCGAACCTGCTGGTCAACGGCGCCGGCGGCATCGCGGTCGGCATGGCGACCAACATCCCGCCGCACAATCTCGGCGAGCTGATCGACGCCTGCGTGGCGCTGATCGACGATCCGGGGCTCACCATCGAGCAGCTCACCGAGATCGTCCCCGGCCCGGATTTCCCCACCGGCGGCATGATCCTCGGCCGTGCCGGCACGCGGCAGGCCTACGCCACCGGCCGCGGCTCGGTGATCATGCGCGCGAAGTCGCATGTCGAGGAGCTGCGCAAGGAGCGCGAGGCGCTGATCTTCACCGAGATCCCCTATCAGGTGAACAAGGCGACGCTGGTCGAGAAGATCGCCGAGCTGGTGAAGGAGAAGCGCGTCGAGGGCATCTCCGACCTGCGCGACGAATCCGACCGGTCGGGCATGCGCATCGTCGTCGAGATCAAGCGCGACGCCATGGCGGACGTGGTGCTGAACCAGCTCTACCGGTTCACGCCCCTGCAATCCTCCTTCGGTTGCAACATGGTGGCGCTGAACGGCGGCCGCCCCGAGCTGATGAACCTGAAGGACCTGCTCCAGGCCTTCGTCGACTTCCGCGAGGAGGTCGTCTCCCGCCGGACCAAGTTCCTCCTCGGCAAGGCCCGCGAGCGGGCGCACGTCTTGTGCGGCCTCGCCATCGCGGTCGCCAACATCGACGAGGTGATCCGCCTGATCCGCACCTCGCCGGACCCGAACTCGGCCCGCGAGGCCCTGATGGGCCGCGACTGGCCTGCCCACGACATCGCGCCGCTGATCGCGCTCGTGGACGACCCGCGCCACCGGGTCGCCGAGGACGGGACCTACCGCCTGTCCGAGACCCAGGCCCGCGCCATCCTCGACCTGCGCCTGCAGCGCCTGACCGCTCTGGGCCGCGACGAGGTCGGCGACGAGCTGAAGACGCTGGCCGACGAGATCGCCGACTATCTCGACATCCTGCGCTCGCGCGCCCGCATCCAGGGGATCGTCAAGGGCGAACTGGCCGAGGTGCGCGAGCAGTTCGCCACACCGCGCAAGACCGAGATCGTCGACTTCGACGGCAGCGTCGAGGACGAGGACCTGATCGCCCGCGAGGACATGGTGGTGACCGTGTCGCACGCCGGCTACGTCAAGCGCGTGCCGCTCTCGACCTACCGGGCCCAGCGCCGCGGCGGGAAGGGCCGCTCCGGCATGGCCACCCGCGACGAGGATTTCGTCACCCGCCTGTTCGTGGCCAACACCCACACGCCGGTGCTGTTCTTCTCCAGCCAGGGCCAGGCCTACAAGGAGAAGGTCTGGCGCCTGCCGATGGCCGCGCCGAACGCCCGCGGCAAGGCGCTGGTCAACATCCTGCAATTGCAGGACACCTCCGAGCGCATCACCACGATCATGCCGCTGCCCGAGGACGAGGCCTCGTGGGAGACGCTCGACGTGATGTTCGCGACCGCGCGCGGCAATGTCCGGCGCAACAAGCTGTCGGACTTCACCACGGTGAACCGCAACGGCAAGATCGCCATGAAGCTCGATCCGGGCGACCACATCGTCCATGTCGAGATCTGCCGTCCGGACCAGAACGTGCTGCTGACCACGGCGCTCGGCCAGTGCATCCGCTTCCCCGTCGAGGACGTGCGCGTGTTCAAGGGCCGCGACTCGACCGGCGTGCGCGGCATCCTGCTCGGCAAGGACGACAAGGTCATCTCGATGACCATCCTGAATGCCTTCGACGCCACGGCCGAGGAGCGGGCCGGCTACCTGAAGATGCGCCGCGCCGTCACCGGTGAGTCCGAGGAGAACAGCGACGCCGAGGCCGAGGACGGCGCCGAGGCGGCGGCGATCTCGCTGGACCGCTACAACGAGATGGGCGCGGCCGAGCAGTACGTGCTCACCCTGTCGGAGCGGGGCTTCGGCAAGCGCTCCTCGTCGTTCGAGTACCGGACCTCGGGACGCGGCGGGAAGGGCATCACGGCGATGCGGGTCAACGCCCGCAACGGCAGCCTCGTGGCGTCCTTCCCCGTCGAGGCCTCGGACCAGATCATGCTGGTCACCGACGGCGGCCAGCTGATCCGCGTGCCGGTGGACGACATCCGCATCGTCGGCCGCGCCTCGCAGGGCGTGACGGTGTTCAACACCGCCAAGGACGAGAAGGTCGTCTCGGTGGAGCACATCGAGGGCGAGGACGAGGGCGCCGAGGCCGGCCCCGAGGGCGGCGAGGAGGCGTGAGGCGCCGCCCGGTTCCGTCCGGCGCGAAAATGCTCTAGGTCGGGTCGCGATGACCCGCACCGCCCTCTACGCCGGCTCGTTCGATCCGGTCACGAACGGCCATCTCGACGTGGTCCGCCAAGCCTGCCGGCTGGTGGACCGCCTCGTGATCGCCATCGGCGTCCATCCCGGCAAGGCGCCGCTGTTCTCCGCCGAGGAGCGCGCGGCGCTCCTCACCGAGACCTGCGGACCGGTGGCACAGGCCGAGGGCGCGGCGCTGGAGATCGTCACCTTCAACGACCTCGCCGTCTCGGCCGCCCGGCGCTGCGGCGCCGCGATCTTCATCCGCGGCCTGCGGGACGGCACGGATCTCGACTACGAGATGCAGCTCGCCGGCATGAACGGCGCCATGGCGCCCGAGGTGCAGACCGTGTTCCTGCCCGCCTCGACGCAGGCCCGACCGATCACCGCGACGCTGGTGCGCCAGATCGCCGGCATGGGGGGCGACGTCTCGCCCTTCGTGCCGGCGGCCGTCGCCGCGCGCCTCCGGCAGCGCTTCGCCGCCCATTCCTGAGACCGGCCCGACCCTGGAAGGACCACGATGAACCGACGCCACGCCCTCCTCGCGCTCGCCCTCACGCTCGGCACCGTCCAGGCCGCCCGGGCCGCCGACGCCAACACGGTCTATCTCCAGACCAAGGACGGGCGGATCACCATCGAGCTGCGGCCCGACCTCGCGCCCAAGCACGTCAAGCAGATCAAGACGCTGGTCGCGCAGGGCTTCTACAACGGCCTCAAGTTCCACCGCGTCATCGACGGCTTCATGGCCCAGACCGGGGACCCGAAGGGCAACGGCACCGGCGGCTCCAGCCTGCCGAACATCCCGGCCGAGTTCACGCAGGCGGCCCAGTTCCGCCGCGGCACCGTGGGCATGGCCCGGTCGCAGGATCCGAACTCGGCCAACTCGCAGTTCTTCATCTGCCTCGGCGACGCGCCGTTCCTGAACGGCCAGTACACGATCGTCGGCAACGTGACGGACGGGCTCGACGTCCTCGACAAGATCAAGAAGGCCGCCCCCGGCGCGCCGGGCGGGGCCGTGCAGGACCCCGACAAGATCGTCAGCATGACGCTCGCCGAGAAGGCCAAGTAGCGGCCGCATGCCCGGCCGGCGCGCCGCCTCGATCCTCCTGCTGAGCCTGATCCCGGCGGCCGCCGCGGCCTATGACGGCGCGCCGTTCTACGGCTACGCCGACGGGTCGGGGGGCGGCTATCCGCTGAGCCTGCCCCAGACCCTGCGCGCCACGGTCCCGGTGCCGGTCGCCCGGATGGCGACCAGGCCCGCCGACACCCTGGCCGAACTCTACCCGGCGCTCGCCGCCTGCTGGCAGGCTCCGGGCGGCCTCGGCCGCCCGAGCGGCGGCGCCGACGACATCGAGATCACCCTGCGGCTCGCGCTGCGGCGCGACGGCAGCCTGATCGGGCCGCCCCGCGTCACCTACGCGGCGGGGGTCGCGGGCGATCAGCGGACCGCCCTGGTGCGCGGGACCCTCGACGCTCTCGCGCGCTGCACCCCGGCCCACATCACGCCGGGCCTGGGCCGGGCGATCGCGGGCCGGCCGGTGGCGCTCCGCTTCGTCTACCGCCCGCCGGCCTGAGCGCCGGCGAACCCGACACGGGCGCTGGCCGGATCCGGCGCGCGCCGATACAGTTCCCCCAACCGGAAGGAAAGACCATGGCCGACAACGAGACCATCGTGCTGGAGACCACCAAGGGCCGCGTCGTGATCGCGCTGCGCCCCGACCTCGCCCCGGGCCATGTCGAGCGGATCAAGACGCTCGCCGCCCAGGGCTTCTACGACGGCGTGCCGTTCCACCGCGTGATCGACGGGTTCATGGCCCAGACGGGCGACCCGACGGGCACCGGCTCGGGCGGTTCGGACCTGCCGGACCTGAAGGCCGAGTTCAACGCCGAGCCGCACGTGCGCGGCACCTGCTCCATGGCGCGGACGAACTTCCCGCACTCGGCGAACTCGCAGTTCTTCATCTGCTTCGACGATGCCCGCTTCCTCGACAAGCAGTACACGGTGTGGGGCAAGGTCGTGGAAGGCATGGACGTGGTCGACACGATCAACAAGGGCGAGCCGCCGCGCTCGCCGGACAAGATCGTGAAGGCGACCGTCGCGGCGGCCTGAGCCCGGATTAAGCCTCACGTCTGAAGCCATCTCTCGGTGGCTTCGGCGCCGCCGTCGTTGCGGGCGGAGCGAAGCCATCCAGGGGGCACGACGACTTCCTCCGTCGCGCCGCCCTGGGTCACTGCGCTTCGCTCGCGATGCTGGAGGACCGCATCAACCCTCGATCCAGGGCTTCCGCCGCCGCCAGATCCGCCGGCGTGTTGAGGTTGAGGAACGGATCCACCGGCTCGACCGGCCAGGACGCCACCGCGGCCCCGCGGCGCGCGATGAAGGCGCCGACGCGCCGCTCGCCCCGCTCGAGATAGGCCCGGAGCGCGTCGCGCAGGGCCGTCGGCCAGAGGGCGATCGTGTAGTGCTGCCGCTCCCCCGAGGCCGCGAGCGCGATGCCGGTCTCCGGCCCGGCGGCGTCGAGGCGCGCCACCAGATCCCCCGGCAGGAACGGCGCGTCGCCCGACACGCTGACCACCCGCGCGACACCCCGCGCGGCGGCGTGCTCCAGTCCGGCGAGGATGCCGGCGAGCGGTCCCGGCTGATCCGGCACGGGGTCCGGCAGGACCGGCCCGGGAAAGCCGGAGAACCGCGCCGGGTCGCCGTTGGCGCTGAGCACCAGCCCCGCCCCGCATTGCGGCCCGAGCCGTTCGACCACCCGCTCCAGCAGGGTCCGCCCCCCGAGCCGCAGCAGCGGCTTGTCGCCGCCGCCCATCCGCCGCGCCTGGCCGCCGGCCAGGATCAGGCCCAGGACCGGCGAAGCGACAGCCGGCGACGGCATGGGATCACTCGAAGACGATCTTCGGCGCCGTCCGCCCGGCTGGCGCGCCGGACAGGTTCGCCCAGAGCTGGGCGGCGATGTCGCGGTAGACCTTGGCGTGCGGCCCGTCCGGATCGGTCGCCACCACCGGCTGGCCGGAATCCGAGGTCTCGCGGATCGTCATGTTCAGTGGCACCTCGCCGAGGAACGGCACGCCGAGGCGCTGCGCCTCGATCCGCGCGCCGCCATGCCCGAAGATGTGCGAGGCGTGGCCGCAATTCGGGCAGACGAAGGTCGCCATGTTCTCGATCACGCCGAGGATCGGCACCGCGACCTTCTTGAACATGGTCACGCCGCGCCGCGCGTCGATCAGCGCGAGGTCCTGCGGGGTCGAGACGATCACGGCGCCGGACAGCGGCGTCGCCTGCGCCATGGTGAGCTGCGCGTCGCCGGTGCCGGGGGGCATGTCGACGAGCAGCACGTCGAGCTCGCCCCAGAGCACGTCGCGCAGCATCTGGGTGATCGCCGACTGGACCATCGGGCCGCGCCAGATCATCGCCGTCTCCGGCTCGATCAGGAAGCCGATCGACATGACCTTGAGCCCGTAGCCGATCATCGGCTCCATGGCCTTGTTGTCGACGACGTTGGGCTTGCCCGAGAGGCCGAACAGCTTCGGCACGGACGGGCCGTAGATGTCGGCGTCGAGGAGGCCGACCTTCAGTCCCTGTGCCTGGAGCGCCAGGGCGAGGTTGCAGGCGGTGGTCGACTTGCCGACGCCGCCCTTGCCGGAGGCGACCGCCACGATGTGGCGCACGCCCGCGATCTGCGGGCCCTGGTTCGGCGGCGCGCCGGGCCGCGGCGGCGCGACCGGCGGCGGCGTCACGGGGCGGGGGGCGGCGCTGCTCTGGGCCGGGTGGCTCTGGTTCCGCTCGGAGGTGAGGCTCGCGAACACGCCCGAGACGCCCGGCATCTGCAGGACGCGCCCCTCGGCCTGCCGCCGCACCGGCTCGAACCGCTCGGCCTCGCTGGGATCGACCAGGATCGAGAACATCACCCGGTTGTTCGGATCGACCACGACCTGGGAGAGCCGTCCCGAGCCGGGCAGGGTGGTGCCGGCGGCATCGACCGTGATGCCGGCGAGCGCCTTCAGCACGTCGTCGCGGGTGATCGCCAAGATGTCCTCCAGCGGGGCAAGCAGGTATGCCAGTGCATGTAACCGAGCGGGCCGAGAACACCAGACCCCAGACCCGCAATCGGCGCCACCGGCGGCGGCCTGCGTCCCCGGGGCCGTCCCGCCACCCATCTCAGTGCGGGCGCGCGATGAGGTTGCACTCCTCCATCGGGCCGCGCACCACGGTCCCGTCGCCGCGCCGGTAGAAGCCGTGGCGCAGGCGGCGGCAGCCGAGCGGGCCGCGCAGGCGCTTGACGCGCTCGATGTGGACGCTGCCGTAGCGCCGGTTCGAGAAGTCGTGACCGCCGATGCGCACGCCCGGGCCGAAACGCACCTCTGCGGCGGCCGGCAGCAGGCCGAGCCCGAACGCGACCAGCGCCGCCGCTACCCGGCCGATCCCTCGAGCCTGATTCATCCGAACCTCCTCACCGCACGGGCAAGCTGAACCAACGGGAGACTGATCCGTTGTCGGGGCAGCCTTCGGCCGGGGCCCCCCTCCGGAGACCCCGCCGGGACCGAAACGACGCGTAGGAGACCACTTTCATGCATCAGGGCAACCACCGCGACCACGAGGGCGCGAAGAAGCTGTTCGAGCTCATCAAGGACGTGAAGATCGCCATGATGACCACCGTCGATTCCGACGGCACGCTCAACAGCCGCCCGATGTGGAACAACGACGCCGACGAGAACGGTGACCTGTGGTTCTTCACCAAGCTGCACTCGCCCAAGACGGCCGAGATCAGCAAGGACAACCAGATCAACCTCGCCTATTCCGATCCGTCGAGCCAGAACTACGTCTCGGTGGCCGGAAAGGCCGAGATCGTCCGCGACCAGTCGATCATCGACGCGAAGTGGAATGAGAGCCTGAAGACCTGGTTCCCGAACGGCAAGGACGATCCGGAGGTCGCGCTGATCCGCGTCCACCCGGAGAAGGGCGAGTACTGGGACAGCCCGAACAGCACGATGCTGCACCTCTACGGCTACGTGAAGGCCTCGCTCACCGGCGAGAGCCCGAAGACCGAGACCAAGAAGGTCGATCTCGCCTGAGAGTCCGGGTTCAGGGCACGGCCTTTCCGCGGGCGGTCTCCGGGAGGAGGCCGCCCGTCTTCTTGACGTCGGCGGTTCCGGCATGCGCTCTGCGCGATCGAAGCGCGGCAGAGTGCCTTACGAATGCTGGATCTGGCGAAGCGAGTCTACGACCACAGCTTCCGCATCGACCCGATCGTGCGGTCGCTGCTCGACACGGATTTCTACAAGCTCCTGATGGCGCAGACGATCCTGCGCCGACACCCCGACATCCGGACCACTTTCGGCATCACCAACCGCACGCGGCGCATCCGCATCGCCGACGAGGTCGATGCCGGTCTGCTGCGCGAGCAGCTCGACCACGCCCGGACCCTGCGCCTCAGCAAGGGCGAGATCACGTGGCTGCGCGGCAACGTCTTCCGCGGCCAGGGACGAATCCTGGGACCCGAATTCGTGAGCTGGTTCGAGGCCTTCCAACTCCCCGAATACGAGCTCGCCGTCCATGACGGCCAGTACGAGCTGACCTTCCACGGTCCCTGGGTCGAGACCACGATGTGGGAGGTCCCGGCGCTCGCGATCCTCAACGAGTTGCGGGCGCGGGCCGTGCTGCGTGGCCTCGGCAAGCTCGACCTGCAGGTGCTCTACGCCCGCGCCATGACCCGGGTCTGGGAGAAGATCGAGCGCCTGCAGAGGCTGCCGGACCTGTCGGTGGCGGATTTCGGCACGCGCCGGCGCCACGGCTTCCTGTGGCAGGACTGGTGCGTGCAGGCGATGGCGGAAGGCCTCGGCGGCGCGTTCCTCGGCACCTCCAACTGCCTGATCGCGGCCCGGCAGGAGGTCGAGCCGGTCGGCACGAACGCTCACGAACTGCCGATGGTCTACGCGGCGCTCGCCGAGGACGACGCGGCGCTCGCCGCCGCGCCCTACGCGGTGCTGTCGGACTGGCAGGAGGATTACGGCGGCAACCTGCTGGTGATCCTGCCCGACACCTACGGCACCACCGGATTCCTGGCGAACGCCCCGGACTGGGTGAGCGACTGGACCGGCATCCGCATCGACTCGAAGGACCCGATCGAGGGCGGCGAGGAGGCGATCCGCTTCTGGCAGGCTCGCGGGCACGACCCGCGGGACAAGCTCGCGATCTTCTCCGACGGGCTCGACATCGACGAGATCGAGCGCATCCACGCCCGGTTCCACGGCCGCATGCGCATCGGCTACGGGTGGGGCACGCTGCTCACCAACGATTTCCGCGGGCTCCTGCCGGAGGGGAAGCTCGACCCGGTCTCGATCGTCTGCAAGGTCACCGAGGCCGACGGCCGGCCGACCGTGAAGCTCTCCGACAATCCCACCAAGGCGCAGGGGCCGGCCGACGAGGTCGCCCGCTACCGGCGGGTCTTCGCCGTGGGCGAGCAAGAGGCGCTGCCGGTACTGGTGTGACGGGCGCACACCACCGGCGGAGGACTCCGGCACCGCCGGCCTCGCGAGCGGAGCGACGTGATGACGGTGAGGGACCCGTCCACCGAAGCGCGCGAGCGGAACGCATATCAGACCCGGCCGTGTGAAACACGGAGGCTGCCGACCCGGGGATGAATTCATTATCGTGCCCGGCAATCGGAGCCGCCCCGGGCGGCCCCGTCCGGGAGAACGCCATGTCGATGAATCGCCGCTCGCTCATCGGGGCCGCGGGCCTCGCTCTCACGGCTCCGGCCCTGCAGGGCGCGCAGGCGGCCGAGACCGCCAAGCCGGCCGCCAAGCCGGCCGCGAAAGCACCGCCGCCGCCCGCGACGAAGATCCTCGCGCAGTGGATCCTCGGATCCACCTACGACACCCTGCCGGAGCCCGTCCGCCGCGAGGGCGTGCGCAGCTTCCTCAACTGGGTGGGGGTGGCGATCGGCGGCTCGCACCACGAGACCGTGGACGTGGCGGTCTCGGCGCTGCAGCCCTTCTCGGGGCCGCCGCAGGCCGGGCTGTTCGGCCGGACCGAGCGGTTCGACATCATGAACGCCGCCTTCCTCAACGGCGTGTCGAGCCACATCTTCGACTTCGACGACACCCACCTGAAGACGATCATCCACCCGGCCGGCCCGGTCGCCTCGGCGATCCTGGCCTACGCGGCGATGAAGCCGGTCTCCGGCAAGGATTTCCTCGACGCGCTGGTGGTCGGGATCGAGGCCGAGTGCCGGATCGGCAACGCGGTCTACCCGAACCACTACGACGCCGGCTGGCACATCACCGGCACCTGCGGACCCTTCGGCGCCGCCGCGGCGGCCGGCAAGCTGATGGGGCTCACCGAGCAGCAGATGGTCTACGCCCTGGGGCTCGCCGCCTCGCAGCCGGTGGGCCTGCGCGAGTCGTTCGGCTCGATGAACAAGAGCTTCAACCCGGGCCGGGCCGCGTCCAACGGCCTGTTCGCCGCGATCCTGGCGGCGAAGGGCTTCACCTCGTCGGACGGGATGATCGAGGCCAAGCGCGGCTGGGCCAACACGATCTCCACCAAGCAGGACTGGTCCGAGATCACCGACGGCCTCGGCACGCGCTACGAGGCCCAGCTCAACACCTACAAGCCCTTCGCCTGCGGGATCGTCATGCACCCGACGATCGACGCCGCGATCCAGATCCGCGACGCGGACCACGTCAGGCCGGAGGACGTCCAGCGCGTCGACCTGAAGGTCCACCCGCTGGTCCTGGAGCTGACCGGCAAGACCGCGCCGAAGACCGGCCTGGAGGGCAAGTTCAGCATCTACCACGCGGCCGCGGTGGCCTTCGTGGAGGGCGCGGGCGGCGAGAAGCAGTTCAGCGACCGGGCCGTGAACGATCCGCGGGTGGTGGCCCTGCGCCAGAAGGTGGTCCCGGTGATCACCCCCGGCGTCGACCCCGCGCAGGTGGACATGACCGTGACGCTGACCGACGGGCGGACGTTCCACCGGCATATCGAGCACGCCATCGGCAGCGTCGAGAAGCCGATGTCGGACGCGCAGCTGGAGGCGAAGTTCACCGACCTCGCCGCCGGGATCCTGCCGGACGCGCAGGCCCGGAAGGTGATGCAGCTGTGCTGGTCGCTGCCCGACCTGAAGGATGCGGGCGACGTGGCGCGGGCCGGCGTCGCGGGGACCTAACCTGCGCGCGAAGCCCGCGGGATCGTTTTCGCGTCCTGTGCCGTTCCCCGTCCGCGAGGCCTCCGCCGCTCCCGGCGGCCGCCCGCGCGTGGCGTTCGGGACGTGGATCACGGTATGGGCACGAGAACCCCGGTCGGGGTCGAACCGGCAGCGCGGCCCGGACCTTCCCTGATCCCGCCGCGGCCGACCCGCGTGGCCGCCGCCGAGACGCCGCGGGCCGCCATGGCGTCGCCGGTCGTGGTCGGCGCCACCATCATCGCCGCCCTGTATTTCGGCCGCGAGATCTTCATCCCGATCGCGATCGCGCTGCTGCTGTCGTTCGTGCTGACGCCGCTGGTGAACCGCCTGCGGCGGCTGCGGCTGCCGCGGCTGGCGGCGGTGGGCGTCAGCGTGCTCCTGACCGTCGGCATCGTGGCCGCCCTGGCCACCCTGATCGGCATCCAGGCCGCCGACCTCGCGGGCGACGTCCCCCGCTACCGCGACACCATCGAGCGCAAGATCGACGGGCTGCGGAACTCCCCCGTCGGCCACGTCACGCAGTACGTCGCCAATATCGGGCGGGCGCTCCACGGCGCGAAGGAAGCCGGCAGCCCGGAGACGCAGTCGGCCGCCCAGCAATCCGCGACACCACCCTCGACACCGTCACCGGGCCCCGAGCCGACCCAGGCCGCGCCGAAGCCCGTCCTCGTCGAGGTCGCCACGACCCCGCCGGGCTCCCTGGAGATGCTCTCGACCGTGCTCACGCCGGTGATGCATCCCCTGGCCACGGTCGGCATCGTCTTCGTGGTGCTGCTGTTCGTGCTGATGCAGCGCGAGGACCTGCGCGACCGCATGATCCGGCTGGCCGGATCGAGCGACCTGCACCGGACCACCGTGGCCATCGACGACGCGGCCAAGCGCCTGAGCCGCTACTTCGTGGTGCAGCTGGCCCTCAACGCCGCCTTCGGCGTGGTCATCGGCATCGGCCTCTACATCATCGGCGTGCCGAATCCGGTGCTCTGGGCGATCTTCGCGGCCCTGATGCGCTTCGTGCCGTATCTCGGGGCGGTCCTGTCGGCGATCCTGCCGATGGCGCTCGCCGCCGCGGTCGATCCCGGCTGGAACATGATGATCGCGGTGGCGATCCTGTTCATCGTCCTGGAGCCGCTGACCGGTCAGGTGTTCGAGCCGATCTTCTACGGGCAGTCCACCGGCCTCTCGCCCTTCGCGGTCCTGGTCTCCGCCCTGTTCTGGACGTGGCTCTGGGGGCCGGTCGGGCTGCTGCTCTCGACGCCGCTGACCGTCTGCCTCGTGGTGCTCGGCCGCTACGTCGAGCACCTGGAGTTCCTGGACGTGCTGTTCGGCGACCGGCCGGCGCTGACGCCCGTCCAGAACTTCTACCAGCGCATCCTGGCGGGCGATTCCGAGGAGGTGCTGGGCCATGCCGAGTTGATCCTGCAGCAGTGCTCGCTCTCCTCCTACTACGACGAGGTCGTGCTCAAGGCGCTGGAACTCGCCGCCCGCGACGCGGCCCGCGGGGTGCTGACGGCGCAGCAGAAGGGCGCGATGCGGGCCGCGCTCACCGAGCTGGTCGCCGACCTCTCCGACCGGAGCGACGCCGTCACGGGGGCGACGGGCGAGGGCGAGGAGAGCGCTTGCAGCCCGCTCCCGATGGGACCCGCCCCAGAGGCGCTGCCCGCCGCCTGGACGCGCGAGGGCGCGGTGCTGTGCGTGGCCGGGCGCGGCTTCCTGGACGAGGCCGCGGCCGCGATCCTCGCGCAGATCCTGGAGAAGCGCGGCCTCGGCGTCCGCACGGTCCCCTTCGCCGAGACGGCCTCCGTGCGGATCGGCCGGTTCGAGGCCGGGCCGGCGCGCATCGCCTGCGTGGTCTCCCTGGCACTCGACGGCGAGCCGACGCACCTGCGCCGCCTGATCCGCCGGCTGAGGGGCCGGGTCCCCGGCGTGCCGGTCCTGCTCGGCCTGTGGCTCGCCCAGGACGGTGGGGCGAACCGCCTCGCCGGCGGGCCGGGGGGCGCCGCCGAGGCCGACGCGCAGGTGGGATCGCTGCGCGAGGCGGTCGAGGCTATCCTGGCGGCCGCACAGGAGGACGCGGCGGCGGCGGACGCGCCGGAGGGCGGGTCGGACGGCGCCGCGGAGAGCGCCCCGGACGCCTGCGGCGAAACGGCGGGGCTGCCCGCGCCGGCCAGAGCGTGAGCCGAGGATGCGCGGGGGCGAGGGCTTGACGGGCAGGGGCGCGCGCCGGTTTCGTCGGAACGGGCCGGTTGGCCGCGCGGCCTTCAAGCGGAACAGGGGACGGAACGGATGAGCGTCGTCGAACTCGGCCGGTTCATGGACGACCTCGCGGACGCGTCCGGGAAGGCGATCCTGCCGTTCTTCCGCGCCCAGTTCGGCCTGGACGACAAGGCCCGCGGCGGGGCGCCGTTCGATCCGGTCACCGAGGCCGACCGGGCCGCCGAGGTCGTCCTCCGGGCGATGATCGGCCAGACCTTCCCGGGCCACGGCATCCTCGGCGAGGAGTTCGGCGCGGAGCGCACCGACGCCGAGTGCGTCTGGGTCCTCGACCCGATCGACGGCACCCGCGCCTTCATCGGCGGCCTGCCGACCTGGGGCACCCTGATCGGGCTGACCCGCAACGGCGTGCCGGTGCGGGGGATGATGCACCAGCCCTACCTCGCGGAGCGGTTCACCGGGGATGGGCGCAGCGCCAAGCTCCGCGCGCCGGCGGGCGAGCGGACCCTGCGCACCCGCCGCTGCGGAGACCTCGCCCAGGCCATCCTGGCCACGACGGATCCCCGCCTGTTCGCGGCCGGAGACGAGGCCGAGCGCTTCCGGGCACTGGAAGGCCAGGTGCGGATGTCCCGCTACGGCGCCGATTGCTACGCCTACTGCATGCTGGCGGCCGGCCAGATCGACCTCGTGGTCGAGGCCGGTCTGAAGCCCTACGACATCGTCGCGCTGATCCCGATCGTCGAGGGGGCCGGGGGACGGGTCACGGCCTGGGACGGCGGCTCCGCCGCCGGCGGCGGCCGCGTGATCGCGGCCGGCGACCCGCGGCTGCACGAGGCCGCGCTCAAGGTTCTGAACCCGTGACGCGCGGCCGTCTCCAGTCCGTCCGCCGCGAAGGTTCGTCCGCGTGCTGCTGAACGCGCTGATCCTGGTCACGGCCCTGGTGCCGCACGCCGAGGCCGGCGCGGACGCCCTCGCGCGCGCCCTGCCGCTTCCGGCGGCGGCCACCGCCCCAGCGGACGGACGGCCCCCGCGCTTCGATCCCGCGACCCGCTCCGTGTCCAACTGGCACGCCCAGACCGGCGCGCAGCTGACGCCGCGGGCGCTGGCGGTCACGGCCTCGCTGGCCGACGACCCGCCCTACGTCGCCCGCTGCGTGCGGCTCAACAACGGCTGGTGCATCAAGTCCGCCCGCTGGCCCGGTGAGATCGGCGCCGACGGGGAGGGCCACACCGCCTTCGCCACCCTCGACGACGGCGCCGACGCCGCCGCGAGCCTGCTGCGGCGCTACTACCGGGATTACGGCCGCCGCACGGCGCTGGCCATCGTGCGCCGCTGGGCGCCGGCCGAGTGCCGCGTCGGCGCCGCGCCCGCGCGGCCGGGCCGGGCGGTGGCGGCGCCCGCCGTCTCGGCGGCCCTCGCGCCCCGGGGGCTCGGGCGGACCCTGCGCGCCCGCTACCTCGCCGCGCACCGCCCCGGCGGCGCGCCGCGCGGCCGGGCAGCCCTGCGGGTGCAGCCCTGGTCGCCGCTCGCCCGGATGGCCGGCCGCCCGAGCAGGCGCCCGGCCGCCATACCGCGGGTGGCGATGCTGCAGCCGGTTCCCGACATCGCCGCCGGGATCTCCGCCTCCAGCGGCCGCCCGGCCGGGAGCGTCGCCGACCCGTCCGCACTCCTCGACCGGAAGCCGGGCCGCGTCCCGAGCGCCGAGCGGATGGTGGCCGAATCCGCGCTTCTGCCCGCGATCGCGGCCGGCCTGCCGGTGCTCGACCTGCGCCTGCCGGCCCCGCTCTGCACCGGCGACGAGGTCCGGATCCAGGCCTACGCCAACCGGATCAGCGCCAGCGTCGGCCTGAAGCCCGGCGACGACCTCGACCTGTTCGGGCCGGACGGCGCGCCGCGCGCCAACTTGGCGCCCGTGATGCTGGCGATGTCGGCGGTGGAACTCGGCACGCTGCGGGCCGGCCCGGACCTCGTGGCCGGGGCGATCGCCCGGCTGAGGCCGCTTACGCCGTCCGCCAGCACCGCGCCGCCCTAGGGGAGCCTTCCCGGGCGGCAAGCCTTGCGGTTCGGCCCCGGCCGCGCCACCTCTGCCCGGCCCGTTCCCCTCACCCCGAGCCCGCCCGTGCCCCTGATCGACCTTGCCGCGCGTGCCGGCTCGGCCGTCAAAGCCTTCGCCGAAGCCTCGCACGACCTGCTGGTCCAGCCGACGCTGCGACTGGGCGTGACCGGGCTCGCGCGGTCGGGCAAGACCGTGTTCACCACGGCGCTGATCCACCACCTCGTGGAGACGCACGCACTGCCGGCCTTCGCGCCCGCGCAGGAGGGCCGCCTGCGCCGGGCCAAGCTGGTGCCCCAGCCCGACGACGACGTGCCGCGCTTCCCGTTCGAGGAGCATTTCGCGACCCTCACCGAGGCGCGGCGGTGGCCGCGCTCCACCGACCGGATCAGCCAGTTCCGCCTGGAGATCGCCTACGAGCGCGCCGCCGGCTGGCGCTCCGGCCCCGCGACCCTGATGCTCGACGTGGTCGACTACCCGGGCGAGTGGCTCCTCGACCTCGCGCTGATCGAGACCAGCTACACCGCGTGGTCCCGGGCCACGATCGGCGGCACGCGCCGACCCGGCCGCGCCGCCGTGGCGGCGCCCTGGCTCGAGGCGCTCAAGGGCTTCGACCCGAACGGCCCCCTCGACGAGGTCGCGGCCGAGCGGGCGAGCGACGCCTTCAAGACCTACCTCGCGGGCCTGCGCGCCGGCCCGGAAGCCGTGGCGACGACGCCCCCGGGCCGGTTCCTGATGCCGGGCGACCTCGCGGGCTCGCCGGCGCTCACCTTCGCGCCCCTCGACCGGCTCACCGAGACGATCGCCCCCGACAGCCTCGCCGGGCTGATGGAGCGGCGCTTCGAGGCCTACAAGGCCAAGGTCGTGACGCCGTTCTTCCGCGACCATTTCCAGCGAGTCGACCGGCAGATCGTGCTGGTGGACGTCCTGTCGGCGGTCGATGCCGGCCCGACCGCCCTGGCGGAGCTGGAGGAGGCGCTGGACGCGGTGCTGCTCAGCCTCAACATCGGCCGCAACACGGTGCTGTCGCGGCTGTTCGCCCCCCGGGCCGACCGGGTCCTGTTCGCCGCCACCAAGGCCGACCACCTCCACCAGACGAGCCACGACCGGCTCGACGCGCTGCTGCGGCTGCTCGTGTCGCGGGCCATGCGGCGGACCGAGGCCGCGGGCGCCCGGGTCGGCACCGTGGCGCTGGCCTCCGTGCGCGCCACCCGCGAGACCACCGTCCACGACGGGTCGGAGACGCTGCGGGCGGTGGCCGGCACCCCGGAGGCCGGCGAGGTGGTGGGCGACGAGGTCTTCGACGGCAACAGCGAGGCCGCGATCTTCCCGGGCGAGCTGCCCGCCCGTGCCGAGGCGGTGCTGGAGGGTGCGGTCGAGCCGGGCTCGCTGCGCTTCCCGCGCTTCCGGCCGCCGCTGGTGCGACCCGACGGGTTCGGCCGCCCCGGGCACCTGCCGCAGATCCGGCTCGACCGGGCGATGCAGTTCCTGATCGGCGACCGCCTGGCGTGACGATGTGTGCGATGCGGAGCCCGCGACCATGACCTCCGGCCAGAAACCCCGCGCCTTCCGGATCAATCCCGAGCCGGCCGCCGCGCCGAGCGTGACCACGACGCCGCTCGGCCCCCGGCCGCCGCAGGCCCGGATCGTGGAGGAGCCTTTCGAGATCGTCGATCCCGCGGACGGCGTCGCCGTGCCGGTGGCGCCGCGGCGGCGCTCGCCCTGGGGCGCCCTGTTCCTCTCGGCGGTCGGCGGCCTCGTCTCCCTGGGCGTCGGCCTGTCGGTCGAGCGGATGATCAGCGACCTGTTCCAGGCCGCCCCCTGGCTCGGCTGGGTGGCCCTGGCGCTGCTCAGCCTCGCGGCGCTCGCGCTGCTGGCGATCGTGGTGCGGGAACTCGCCGGCCTGCGGCGGGAGCGCAAGATCGAGCGGCTGCGCCAGTCGGCGCTGGACGCCCTCGCGACCCGCGACCACACCGGCGCGCAGGCGGTGGTCCAGGCGCTCTCGACCTTCTACGCGGACCGCGACGCCCTGGCGGCGGGCCGCGCCCGGGTCGACGCGGCCGCCGACGCGATCCTCGACGTCGACGACCGGATCGGCCTCGCCGAGCACGAGCTGCTGGCCGGGCTCGACAGGCAGGCGCGCAACGCCATCGCGACAACGGCCAAGCAGGTCTCGGCGGTGACGGCGCTCAGCCCGCGGGCGATCGTGGACGTGGCCTTCGTGGTGTTCGCGGCGGTGCGGCTGCTGCGCCGGATCGCCGCGATCTACGGCGGCCGGCCGGGCTTCCTGGGCTTCCTGCGGCTGGGGCGCGCGGCGCTCGCGCATCTCACGGTCACCGGCGGGATGGCGGTGGGCGAGAGCGTGATGCAGCAGGTGCTGGGTCTCGGGATCGCCGCCCGGGTCTCCGCCAAGCTGGGGGAGGGCGTGCTCAACGGGCTGATGACCGCCCGGTTCGGGCTCGCGGCGCTGAACGTCTGCCGGCCGCTGCCGTTCGTGCGGGAGGCCCCGCCGCGGCTCGCCGACGTCGCCGGCGAGCTGCTGCGCTCGGCCGAGGCCGAGCCGAAGTAGCGGCGGGCTACTTGGCGCCCGCGGCGGCGCGGCGGTTGGCGATGCGCGAGAACATGTTGCCGGTGTAGTCGGCGGTCTTCGGCTTCTCGGGCTCGCCGAGCTTGGCCTCGAAGGCCTCGATCCGCTTCAGCAGCGTCACGTCGTTGAACAGCGAGCTGTTGAAGTTGCTCTGGGCCCGGGGGCCGAGGGCGGTCTGCACCGCTTCGAGTCGTTCCAGAAGCTCTTTGCGCGTCACGGTGCTCTCCAGGGGCGGCTTCGGGACGAAGGACCGCCCGTGCCGCCACTGAAGAGGGCGGTGGTAAACAGCGCGTTAATGCGGCCCCACCGGTTCACCCCGGCCGCGGGGACACCGACCGTCCTCACGCGCGCGGCGGCGCTCGCAGGCTCACAGCCCCTTCAGGAACCCGGCGAGCCGCATCAGCCCCTCGGGCCAGGGCCCGTGCCCGCTCGCCACGTTGAGGTGGCCGGACTCGCCCGCGTCGACCGTGAGCGCGCCCCAGGCATGGGCGAAGTCGTCCGCCCGCTCGTAGCGGCAGTACGGGTCGGTGCGGCTGGCGACCAGCAGGGACGGGAAGGGCAGGGGCTCGCGCGGCACCGGCGCGAAGGTCCGGACCGAGTCGGGCAGGTCCGGCGCCTCCTCGACATCCGGGAGCGCCACCAGGAGGGCGCCGCGCACCACCCCCGCGGGGAAAAGCGGGACCGCCTCGACGCAGGCCACCACGCCGAGGCTGTGGGCGATCAGGATGACCGGGCGCGTCGCCGCCGCGACCGCCTCGGCGATGCGCCCGCACCACGCCTCCGGGGTCGGGGCGTGCCACTGGTCCTGCTCGACCACGCGCGCGGTGGCGAGGCGGCCCGCCCAGCGGGCCTGCCAATGGTCTTCCTCGGAGCCCCCGAGCCCCGGGACGATGAGGATGTCGCAATCGGCGGTCTTCATACCGGGATGCCTAGTGCGGACCGGCGGACGCGTCGAGACCGTCCCGTCACTCGGCCGCGATCGGCGCGGCCGCCTCGAGCGCCAGGATGTGACGGGCGATCTGCACGGAGGCGCAGTTCTTCGCCTTGGCCTCGATCTCGAAATCCGCCCAGGCGAGGTGCCGGGCGACGAGGTCGTTCACCGCCCGGTTCCACATCATGTCGGAATGGGCCGCAAGATCCCGGACCGCGTGGCCGGCCGCGCGCAGGGCCGGGAAGTCGGGCAGGGAGTCCGGATCGCAGGCGGCGGAGACCGCCTCGCGCGACACGCTGATGTGGGCCACGGGCCGGACGCCGCGCCAGGACTCCGTCACCCGGGCGATCCGGGGATCGTCCGGCTCGAGATATTCGCCGCCGCTCTCGACCCAGTGGTGGTGCAGGTCGAGCACGACCGGCACGGTGTCGGCGAGCCGCAGCACCGCGTCGAGGCCGAAGACGTTCTCGTCGTTCTCCACCGTCACGAGGTCGCGCGCCACCCGGCTCGCCCGGGGCAGGGTCTCGCGGAAGCCCTCGACCCCGGGATCGCCCGCGCCGACATGGATGTTGATGTGGGCGCCGTGCGGGTGCCAGCCGCCGCCGTAGCCCATCCGGTCGAAGATCTCGGCGTGGTAGTCGAGCTCGGACAGGCCGTTGGCGATCGCCGCCGGGTTGCGGCTCGCCAGCAGGCAGAACGGTCCCGGGTGGAAGCTCAGGCGCACCCCGAGCCGGCGGGCCAGCGCCCCGGCCTCGGCGAGGCCGCGCTCGACGAGCGCCGCCATCTCGGGCTCGGCGTAGAGCGCCTGCGCGATCGGGTGGGTGTAGCCCGGCAGGACGTTGCTCGCCATGCGCAGGAGGCGCTCCAGCGGCGGCCGGGCCCCGACCCAGGCGATCTGGCGGGCGAGGGCGTCGAGGTTGTGGGCGACGAGGCCGGCGAGCTTCGCCCGCCGGGCGGCGGGCTCCAGCTTGGTGAGATAGGCCATCGTAACGCTGGTGAGGTTCATGTGCAGCGTGGCCTCACGCTCCGCCTTGAGGGTGGCGTGTGTGCCGGGAGGCTCGTCCAGGACGAACTTGCAGCAGAATCCGAGGCGGGGCTGATCGCGCATGACGAGCACAACGCGCGAAGGGCTGCGGCGTCCCCGTGCGACGCGCGGAACGGCCGCGGCACGACGACGTTGGGAGTCCCGAGCGCGGCAGTTCCGCGCACTGGCTCCGACCCATGCCCCCGTCACCGTCGCGTTCGACCGCCTCCTCCGAGACCGGCTCGATCCTCTGGATCCTGATGCTCGGCTCGGCGCTGGTCGCCCTCGCGGCGGCGCCGGCGCGGCGCGGCGTGCCCGCGGTTCTTCCCGCCGACGAGCCGCCGGCCGACCGCGACCCGCCCTGCAACGACGCGGGCCTGCGGAAGGGCGTGGCCGCGGGCGCGCGCTCGATCTCCGGGCGCGCCGCGCAGCTCACCGCCGCGACCCAGCCCGAGCGCGGTCGCGCCGCCGACAGCCCCGCCGAGATGACGCGGTCCGGCTGGAAGGACATCGCCGTCCGGGTCTACCTGGAATTCAACAAGGACCGGGTCCTGGCGGTCGCCGCCGGCGTGACCTTCTACACGCTGCTGTCGCTGTTCCCCGCCATCGCCGCGCTGGTCTCCTGCTACGGCCTGTTCGCCGACGTGACCGTCATCAACGATCACCTCGCCCAGCTGCACGCGGTCCTGCCGTCCGGCGCGGTCGAACTCATCGGCGACCAGGTCAAGCGCATCGCCGCCAAGGGCAGCGGCTCCCTCAGCATCACGTTCTTCTCCAGCCTGCTCCTGTCGATCTGGAGCGCCAACGCGGCCATGAAGGCGATGTTCGACGCGCTGAACGTCGTCTACGAGGAGGAGGAGAAGCGGAACTTCTTCTGGCTCAACCTCCGGTCGCTCACCTTCACGGTCGGCGCCCTGCTGTTCATCATCGTCGCGCTCAACGTGATCGTGGTCGTGCCGGTGGTGCTGAACTTCCTGGGGCTCGGCTCGACCGCGTGGCTGCTCGCGGCCCTGCGCTGGCCGGCGATCCTGATCGTCCTCCTCGGCGGCCTGTCGGTGCTCTACCGGTTCGGGCCGAGCCGGGAACATGCCCGCTGGCGCTGGGTCGGGGTCGGCAGCGTCGTCGCGGGCCTGCTCTGGCTCGCCGCCTCGCTCCTGTTTTCCTGGTACGTCGCCAATTTCGGCACCTACAATGAGACCTACGGCTCGCTGGGGGCCGTGATCGGCTTCATGACGTGGATCTGGATCTCGTCGACGATCGTGCTGCTCGGGGGCGAGATCAACGCCGAGCTGGAGCACCAGACCGCCCGCGACACCACAACGGGCGCGCCGCTGCCGATGGGCGCGCGCCGGGCGCGGATGGCCGACACCGTCGGCGCCGCCGCCTGAACGCGGCGTCTCCGGTCCCCGGGACGCCTGCGGCATCCTCCGGGACTGCCGGAGACGGCCCGCGTTCCCTATATTGCGTGGCGAAAAGGGAGATCGCCATGGCCGACACGCCGACCACCAGCCCGGAGACCCGCAGCGACGCCGAGTGGCGCTCGGCGCTGACGCCGGAGCAGTACCGGGTCCTGCGCGAGCACGGCACCGAGCGGGCCGGAACGAGCTGCCTGCTCGCCGAGAAGCGGGCCGGGACCTTCACCTGCGCCGGCTGCGGGCAGCCGCTGTTCGAGCAGGGCACCAAGTTCGAGTCCGGGACTGGCTGGCCGAGCTTCTTCGAGCCGATCGACGGCGCCGTCGGGACGACGGTGGACCGCAGCCACTGGATGGTCCGCACCGAGGTGCACTGCGCCCGCTGCCAGGGCCACCTCGGCCACGTCTTCGACGACGGCCCGGCGCCGACCGGCCTGCGCTACTGCATGAACGGCGCGGCGATGAATTTCGAGCCGGCTGAATGAGTCGCGCGTCCCGCTAACCTGGGTTCGGAAACCGGGCGCGAAAGCCGGGATATCGGGGACAGGCAGCGCCGTGGCCGGATCCTCGACCCGATCCGGTCTTGATTTCGTCGCGTTTTTGCTTAGCGCTCTATAGTCTCAGGTTGTCGCTGTCCGGTGATTGGCGACGGAAGCGGTCAGGCTCTGACGAATACGGCGTGGCAGTCAGCTTATACGCCGTGCGGGTCGGCTCCACGTGCCCCCTTCCGTGCGGCCCGGCGGCGCTGAGGGCTGTCCGCCGGATCGGCGCACCGCCGACCAAGCGGGAGGGGTTTTGAGTTCATGAGCACCGTTCGCCGATTTCTGGTCGCACCGTCCCTGGTCCGCCTGATCCGCAAGGAGCGGGGCGGCGCCCGGATCACCGAGGGTCACTTCGCGCCCCAGGGCGGCCGCGCCTCGTACGTGCGCGTCGACGGCCAGGTCTGCCAGCTGGTCCTGGTGAACAAGGGGCCGGACGGCATCCCGGTCGAGGAGCGCACCGACGTCCCGCGCGCCCACGGCGACGCCCTGCTGGACGTCTGCCCCGGCAAGGCCGCCTACGACCGCACCACCCTGAATGCCGGCGGGCGCGAGATCGCCATCGACCGCTACGTCACCCCCGGCAGCCTGGACCTGATCAGCGTCGCCTTCGACAATGACGGCGAGGCCGCCGGCTTCCATGCCCCGAGCTGGTTCGGCCGCGAGGTCAGCAACGAGCCGGCCTTCGAGCGGGCGGCGCTGGCCATCCAGGGCGTGCCGGCCGCCGAGGAGGTGGCGCTGAGCAACGCCGCGCTGGACGCGGTGCTGGACCTGATCGAGCCCCGGTTCGGCTTCGGCCGCTACGGCAGCAGCAGCCGGACCACCGAGTCCGACGAGGGCGCGATGGGCGCCATGCGCCGGGCCGCGGCCCCGGCGGCTCCGGCCGCCGCAGCGCCGGTCGTCGCGGCCCCGCCGCCGGCTCCGGAGCCCGCCGCCTCCGCCCCGCGCCCGCCCGAGCCGGCCCCGGAGCATCACCCCGAGCCCGAGCCGCAGCCGGAGCCCGCGCCGGAAGCGGCCGCGCACGCCGCGCCGGCCGCCGAGACGCCCGCCCCGCAGGGCGGCACCGGCGACGCCCTGCACGGGGATGCCCGCATCGACGACGTCATCGAGAGCCTGTCGCAGGCGCTCGGCGCGGCGATCCACCAGCAGCCCGATCCCGCCGCCGAGAACAAGGACGGGAAGAGCGATGATCCCGCCTCGATGTTCGAGCGCTGGACCGTCCGCCCCCGCCGGACCCAGCAGCAGACCTGACGCGCGGCACGCCCCGCGGCGCAACGACGCGAGACACGGCCGGGCCGCAGCGCAGACCGCGCTGCGGCCCGTCTGCTTTCGCGGGTCCCCGGCTCTGCAGGACGCGCGAAGTCTTCGCCCGGGACTGACAGGTTTTTGTCACGGATGGTTCCGGGCCGATAAGCGTGCAGCCGTTGAGGCGCCGGGTGATAATCGCTAGCGTGCCGGCAAATCGGGAGGGTGCGCGGTCGTCGCACGGGATGGACATGGCACAGGCAATCCAGGCGACGGCTCCCGCCGCAGCGCCCCGCGAGCCCTGGTACAAGGTGCTCTACATCCAGGTGCTGATCGCCATCGCGCTCGGCGTGCTGCTCGGCTGGTACGACCCGGCCACCGGCAAGTCGATGAAGTGGCTCGGCGACGCCTTCATCGGCCTGATCAAGATGATGATCGCGCCGATCATCTTCTGCACGATCGTCCACGGCATCGCGTCGATCGGCGACCTGAAGAAGGTCGGCCGCGTCGGCCTGAAGGCGCTGGTCTACTTCGAGGTCGTGTCCACCATCGCGCTGCTGATCGGCGTCATCGTCGGTGAGGTGATCCGGCCCGGCGCCGGCTTCAACGCCGACCCGTCGAAGCTCGATGCCAGCAAGGTCGCGACCTACGCCAGCAAGGCGGCGGCCGATTCCACGGTCGCCCACATCCTGGCGATCATCCCGAAGAGCTTCCTCGACCCCTTCGCCACCGGCGACCTGCTGCAGGTGCTGCTGATCTCGATCCTCACCGGCGTCGTGGTGACGAATCTCGGCGATCGGGCGGCCTCGGTGAACCACGCGATCGACACGGCCGGCCAGATCTTCTTCCGGATCATCGGCATCGTCGTGAAGCTCGCCCCCGTCGGCGCCTTCGGCGCCATGGCGTTCACGATCGGCGAGTACGGGATCCAGAAGGTCTACGACCTCGCGTGGCTCGTCGGCACCTTCTACATCACGGCGCTGCTGTTCGTGCTCGTGGTGCTCGGGGCGATCGCCCGGGTGGCGGGCTTCTCGATCCTGCGCTTCCTCGCCTACATCAAGGACGAGCTGCTGATCGTGGTCGGCACGTCGTCCTCCGAGACGGTGCTGCCGCAGCTCATGACCAAGATGCGCCGCCTCGGCGCCTCGGACTCGGTCGTGGGCCTCGTGGTGCCGACCGGCTACTCGTTCAACCTCGACGGCACCAACATCTACATGACGCTGGCGACGCTGTTCCTCGCGCAGGCCGTGGGCGTGGACCTGTCGATCAGCCAGTACGCGACCATCATCCTGGTGGCGATGCTGACCTCGAAGGGCGCCTCGGGCGTCACCGGCGCGGGCTTCATCACCCTGGCGGCGACGCTCTCGGCGATCCCCAACAGCCCGGTCCCGGTCGCCGCCATGACCCTGGTCCTCGGCATCGACAAGTTCATGTCCGAGTGCCGCGCGCTCACCAACCTCGTGGGCAACGGCGTCGCCTGCGTGGTGGTCAGCCGCTGGGAGGGCGAGCTCGACGTCGCCAAGCTCAACGAGGTGATGGCCCACCCGGTCGCCATCGGCACCCACATCGCCGACGAGGCGCCGCAGCCGATGGGCACCGACAGCAAGGTCGCCGCCGCCGAGTGATGGGATCGCCCGCGGCGGAGAACACAGGTCGCCCGCGCCTCGGCATCGATCTCGGCGGCACCAAGATCGCCGGGATCGTGCTCAGCCGGGACGGGACGACCCTGGCCGAGGCGCGGATGCCCGCCCCGCGCGGCGCCTACCGGGCCACCGTCGAGGCCGTGGCCGACCTCGTCCTGCGTCTCGAGGCCGAGGCCGGCGCGCCCTGCAGCGTCGGCATCGGCATGCCGGGGAGCCTGTCCCCGGCGACGGGCCTCGTGCGCAACGCCAACTCGCACTGGCTCAACGGACACCCGTTCGCGGCCGATCTCGGCGCGCGCCTGGAGCGCCCGCTGCGGATCGAGAACGACGCCAATTGCCTGGCGGTGTCGGAGGCGATCGACGGCGCCGGGGCCGGGGCCAGCGTGGTCTGGGCGGTGATCCTGGGGACCGGCGTCGGGTCCGGCATCGCCCTCGACGGTCGGGTGCTCACGGGCCGCAACGGCATCGCGGGTGAGTGGGGCCACGGCCCGCTGCCGGCGCCCCGCGACGACGAGCGGCCGGGCGCCGCCTGCTACTGCGGTCGCCGGGGCTGCGTCGAGACCTGGCTGTCCGGTCCCGGCCTGGCGGCGGACCACGCGCGGCGGCACGGCGGCAGCCTCGCCGCCGAGGCGATCGTCACCGCGGCCCGGGCCGGAAGCCCGGCGGCGCGGGAGACGCTCGCCGTCCATCTCGAGCGGCTCGGGCGTGCGGCCGCCCAGGTGGTGAACCTCCTCGACCCGGACGTGATCGTGATCGGCGGCGGCCTGTCGCGCATCCCGGAGCTGATCGCGGGCCTGCCGGCGGCGATCGCCCCCCACGTCTTCTCCGACGCCTTCGACACGCCCGTGCGGGCGAGCCTGCACGGCGACGCCTCGGGCGTGCGCGGGGCGGCGTGGCTGTGGGAGCCGGAGGCCGGCTGAGACCTGTCCGAGGCTTGCCCGACGCTTGCCCGAGCCCGATGGAACTGCCGAGCTCACGGAGACGTCGCTTGCGGGTCCGGAGGGGGCAGGGCAGGACGGCGGCACCGCATCGCCGAAGTCCCGATGATCGTCCGCACCCGGCCCAGCCTGCTGACCCTGCTGTTCACCCTGCGCGGCTCGATCCTGCCGCGGGTGGCGCCCAAGCTCGCCGGGATCATCGCGGTCTCGTGCGCGGTGGTGTGGGCGGAGTCGCGCTGGCCCGCGCTGTTCCCGATCAGCGCCGGTGTGACGCCGTTTACCGTGGTCGGGCTCGCCCTCTCGATCTTCCTGAGCTTCCGCAACAACGCCTGCTACGAGCGCTGGTGGGAGGCCCGGAAGCACTGGGGCAACCTGATCGGCGAGGTGCGCAACCTCGCTCGCTCCCTCCCGGCCCTGCTGCCCGAGCGGGAGGCCGCGCTCCAGCTCCGGCGCCTGTCGGCCTTCGCGCACGGCCTCCACGCCCGCCTGCGCGACCTGGACGAGGCCGCCGCCGTCGACCGGACCAGCCCGGGTTCGGACCTGTCCGGTCCGAACCCCACCGACTCGGTCCTGGCCGCCATCACCCGCGACCTCGCCGCGCTGACGCGCGCGGGCCGGCTCAGCGACATCCAGTTCGGCATCCTCGAGGCCCGGATAGAGGCGCTGTCGGGCGTGCACACCGCCTGCGAGCGGCTCGCCAACACGCCGCTGCCCTTCGCCTACACGCTGCTCGTGTACCGGACCGCGTGGCTCTACTGCCTGCTCCTGCCGGTGGGCCTCACCGGCTCGCTCGGCTGGGCGACCCCGATCGTGGTCGCGCTCGTGGCCTACACGTTCTTCGGCCTCGACGCCCTCGGCGACGAGCTGGAGGAACCGTTCGGCACCGAGCCCAACGACCTGCCCCTCGACGCCATGGTCCGCGCCGTGGACCGCATCGTCCACCACGCCCTCGGCGAGCCGATGCCCCAGGCGCTGGCGCCGGACGGGTACTGGCTGCGCTAGCGCCTACCCGTTCCAGGCGCGCAGCACGGGCTCGGTCCGGTCGTGCTCGTAGCCGAGGACCGAGACGCTCGCCGTGCCGAGGACGAGGAGCGCGCCGCCCCGCGGCTCCAGGCCGATCCAGCGCGCGGCGAGCACGCGCAGGACATGCGCGCTGGAGAACACGATCAGGTCGGCGTCGCGGGCGCGGGCCCGGGCGATGACCCGGTCCGCCCGGACACCGACGTCCGCCGCCGTCTCGCCGCCGGGGCAGCCGTCGCGGAACAGGCGCCAGTCCGGCCGCTCGGCCAGGATCGCCTTCGTGGTCCGGCCCTCGTAGGCGCCGTAATCCCACTCCGCGAGATCCGGGTCGATCATGCGGCGGTCGCCGAAACCCGCCAGCGCGCAGGTCGTGGCCGCCCGGCTCGACGGGCTCGACCAGACCTCCGCGTAGGCGCGGGCCGCCAGGCGCGGGGCGAGGGCGCGCGCCGCCTCCTCGCCCTCCGGCGTCAGGGGGATGTCGCTGCGCCCGGTATGCTGACCGGACCGGCTCCAGGCGGTCTCGCCGTGGCGGACCAGCGTGATCTGCGGGAACGGGCTCTCGGCCATGGGCGCCTCCCGGGCGCGCGGTCCGCGGCCCTGCCATCGATCCTGCCGTCAACGCGGCCGCCGCGCTCCGGTCTCATCGGCTCGGCACGATCGTCTCAGGCCGATTCAAGATCGCGCTTGCGTCCGCGTCGAAACGGACATAAACATATCTTTATGTCTATCGAACGCAGGCAAGAGGCGGGGTCGATCCCCTTTCCGGAAGCCCTGGGCGTCCTGCGTGCGGCCGCGGAGGAGACGCGCCTGCGCATCCTGGCGCTCCTCGTCGAGGGTGAGCTGTCGGTCTCCGACCTCACCGACATCCTCGGCCAGTCCCAGCCGCGGATCTCCCGCCACCTGAAGCTCCTGGTGGAGGCCGGGCTGGTCGAGCGCCACCGCGAGGGGGCCTGGGCGTTCTTCCGGCTGTCCGACGCCCGCGCCGGCCTGGCGGACCCGCTGCTGTCCGGGCTCGACCGGACCGCGCCGCCGCTCTCGGAGGACCGCGCGCGGCTCGACGCCGTCCGGGCGCAGCGGGCCGAGGCGGCCACGACCTTCTTCGCCCGGCTGGCTCCCAAATGGGACGAGCTGCGCTCCCTGCACGTGCCCGAGGCGATCGTGGAGGCCGCGGTGCTCGACGCCCTGGGCGACCGCCCGATCGGCAGCCTGATCGATCTCGGGACCGGCACCGGCCGGATGCTCGGCCTCCTGGCGCCCCGGGCCGGCCGCGCCACCGGCCTCGATTCGAGCCACGCCATGCTGTCCGTCGCCCGGGCCAACCTGGAGCGCCAGGGCCTCGCGCGGGTCGATCTGCGGCAGGGCGACATTCACGCGCCGCCCTTCGCGCGGGCGAGTTTCGACCTCGTCGTGGTCCATCAGGTGCTGCATTATCTCGACGACCCGGCCCGGGCGCTCCGCGGCGCCGCGCGGCTCGTGGCGCCGGGCGGCCGCCTGCTGGTGGTGGATTTCGCGCCGCACGATCTGGAGTTCCTGCGCACCGGACAGGCCCACCGGCGCCTCGGCTTCTCGGCCGACCAGGTCTCCGGCTGGCTCGCCGAGGCCGGCCTCGCCACGGTCGCCACCCGCGATCTGGCGCCGCGCGAGTCCGGCCAGCTCACCGTCACCCTCTGGCTGGCCCAGGACGGGCTGGCCCAAGACGGGCTGACCGACACAGAACAGCCTCAGCGCGCCGTCGCCTGAGACACCGAACTCCGCAGACTTCGTCTGAACCGACCGACATAGAGGACGAGACCCCGATGCGCCGCTCCACCCACCGCGCCAGCCGCGACGGCTACCACCCGATCCGCGTCTCGATCGAGTTCTTCCCGCCGAAGACCGACGAGATGGAGAAGATCCTCTGGAACTCCATCGAGCGCCTCGCGCCGCTGCAGCCGAGCTTCGTCTCGGTGACCTACGGGGCCGGTGGCTCGACCCGCGAGCGCACTCACAACACGGTCGCCCGGATGGTCCGCGAGACCGGCCTCAAGCCCGCCGCCCACCTCACCTGCGTGGACGCCTCCCGCGACGAGATCGACGCGGTGGTGCAGTCCTACTGGGACGCGGGCGTGCGCCACATCGTGGCCCTGCGCGGCGACCCGGCCGAGGGCGTCGGCCACGCCTACCGGCCCCATCCGGAAGGCTACGCCTCGACCGCCGAGCTGGTGCAGGGGATCAAGCGGATCGGCGACTTCAAGGTCTCGGTCTCGGCCTACCCCGAGAAGCATCCCGAGGCGGCCTCGCTGGACGCCGACATCGACGCCCTGAAGGCCAAAGTCGATGCCGGGGCCGATCAGGCGATCACCCAGTTCTTCTTCGAGAACGAGATCTACCTGCGCTACCTGGAGAAGGTCCGGGCGGCCGGGATCACCATCCCGATCATCCCGGGCATCCTGCCGGTGCAGAACTTCAAGCAGGCGGCGAACTTCGCCCGCCGCACCGGCGCCTCGGTGCCCTACTGGCTGGCCGCCCGGTTCGAGGGGCTGGAGGACGACGTGGAGACCCGCCGCCTCGTCGCCGCCGCGGTGGCGGCTGAGCAGGTGCTCGACTTGGTGGATGAGGGCGTCAACGACTTCCACTTCTACTCGATGAACCGCTCGGATCTGGTCTACGCGATCTGCCACCTGCTCGGCCTGCGCGCTCAGGCGCCGAAGCTGGCGGCGAAGGCGGCGGCTTGATTCTCGAGACTGCGCTCGACGACCCCGATCCGCCATCGCGCGCGCAGCGAAGCACCCAGGGCAGCGCGACCTCCGTGAGCGTGGCGCAGCTGGATCGCTTCGCTTTGCTCACAAAGACGGGGACGCTTCCGCGCCCATGGCACGGAAGCGTCTGATAGAACGAAGTTTTTCACCCTCCTGAGGTGCCGCAGCAGCGGCCTTGAAGGAGGGTTTCAGGGAACACCGAGATATCAGGCGGCCTCCTGCGAGGCCTCCGCTTCGCTCCGGCACCTCGGGACGAGGTGATCTGACAGGACGCACGATGACCGATTTTGCCCCCGTCGACGGCACCGAGATCGCGAAGGCCCTGCGCCAGCGCGCGGCGGAAAAGATCCTCGTCCTCGACGGGGCGATGGGCACCGTGATCCAGCGGCTGAAGTTCTCGGAAGAGGATTTCCGCGGCGACCGGTTCAAGGATCACGGCCACGATCAGAAGGGCAACAACGACCTCCTGATCCTGACCCAGCCCGACGCGATCCGGCAGATCCACCTCGACTACTTCCTGGCCGGCGCCGACGTCTGCGAGACCAACACCTTCTCGGGCACCACCATCGCCCAGGCCGATTACGGCATGGAGTCGATCATCCACGAGCTGAACGCCGAGGGCGCAAGGCTCGCCCGTGAGGCCGCCAAGCTCGCCGAGCAGAAGGACGGACGCCGCCGCTTCGTGGCCGGCGCCATCGGCCCGACGAACCGGACTTTGTCGATCTCGCCGGACGTGAACAACCCGGGCTTCCGGGCCGTCACCTTCGATCAGGTCAAGCAGGCTTACGTGGAGCAGGTCCGCGGCCTGATCGACGGCGGTGCCGAGCTGATCCTGATCGAGACCATCTTCGACACGCTGAACGCCAAGGCCGCAGTGGCGGCGGCGTGGCAAGTCTTCGACGAGACCGGCATCCGCCTGCCGATCCAGATCTCCGGCACGATCACGGATCTCTCGGGCCGCACCCTGTCGGGCCAGACCCCGGCGGCCTTCTGGCACTCCCTGCGCCATTCCGAGCCGCTGACCTTCGGCCTCAACTGCGCGCTCGGTGCCCGCGAGATGCGCGGCCACATCGCCGAGCTGTCGCGGATCTGCGATACCCTGGTCTGCGCCTACCCGAATGCCGGCCTGCCGAACGAGTTCGGCCTCTACGACGAGAGTCCGGAGGCGATGGGCAAGCTGGTCGGCGAGTTCGCCGAATCCGGCCTCGTCAACATGGTCGGCGGCTGCTGCGGCACCACCCCGGACCACATCCGCGCCATCGCGGAGGCCGTCGCCGGCAAGGCGCCGCGGCCGATCCCCGAGGTGCCGCGCCTGATGCGGCTCTCGGGCCTGGAGCCCTTCGTCCTCACGCCAGAAATCCCCTTCGTGAACGTGGGCGAGCGCACGAACGTCACCGGCTCGGCCAAATTCCGCAAGCTCATCACCAACGGCGACTACGCGGCGGCGCTCGACGTCGCCCGCGATCAGGTGGCAGCCGGCGCCCAGGTGATCGACGTCAACATGGACGAGGGCCTGCTCGACTCCCAGAAGGCGATGGTCGAGTTCCTGAACCTCGTCGCCGCCGAGCCCGACATCGCCCGGGTGCCCGTGATGGTCGATTCCTCGAAGTTCGAGGTGATCGAGGCCGGCCTGAAGTGCATCCAGGGCAAGCCGATCGTGAACTCGATCTCGATGAAGGAGGGCGAGGAGAAGTTCATCGAGGCCGCCAAGGTCTGCCGCTCCTACGGGGCCGCCGTGGTGGTGATGGCCTTCGACGAGCAGGGGCAGGCGGATTCCTACGAGCGCAAGGTCGAGATCTGCACCAAGGCCTACCGGATCCTGACCGAGCAGGTCGGCTTCCCGCCCGAGGACATCATCTTCGATCCGAACATCTTCGCCGTCGCCACCGGTATCGAGGAACACAACCCGTACGGCGTGGCCTTCATCGAGGCGACCCGCACGATCCGCGAGACCCTGCCGCACGCCCATATCTCGGGCGGCGTCTCGAACCTGTCCTTCGCGTTCCGCGGCAACGAGCCGGTGCGCGAGGCGATGCACGCGGTGTTCCTGTTCCACTGCATCAAGGCCGGCATGGACATGGGCATCGTCAATGCCGGCCAGCTCGCCGTGTATGACGAGATCCCGGCGGAGCTGCGCGAGCTGTGCGAGGACGTGGTCCTCAACCGCCGCGACGATTCCACCGAGCGCCTGCTGGAGGCCGCCGAGCGCTTCAAGACCGGCGCCTCGGCCCAGGCCAAGACCGCCGACCTGACGTGGCGCGAGGCGCCCGTCGAGAAGCGCATCGAGCACGCGCTGGTCAACGGCATCACCGAGTACATCGTGGCCGACACCGAGGAGGCGCGACAGAAGGCCGAGCGCCCGCTCCACGTCATCGAGGGCCCGCTGATGGCCGGCATGAACGTGGTCGGCGACCTGTTCGGCTCCGGAAAGATGTTCCTGCCCCAAGTCGTGAAGTCGGCCCGCGTGATGAAGCAGGCGGTCGCCTATCTCGAGCCGTTCATGGAGGAGGAGAAGCGCGCCAACGGCGGCGACGGCAAGCGACAGGCCGCCGGCAAGGTGCTGATGGCCACCGTGAAGGGCGACGTCCACGACATCGGCAAGAACATCGTCGGCGTCGTGCTGGCCTGCAACAACTACGAGATCATCGATCTCGGCGTGATGGTGCCGGCCGCCAAGATCCTGGAGACCGCCAAGACCGAGAAGGTCGACATCGTCGGCCTGTCCGGCCTGATCACACCGTCGCTCGATGAGATGGTCCACGTGGCGGGCGAGATGGAGCGCGAGGGTCTCGACGTGCCGCTGCTGATCGGCGGCGCCACCACGAGCCGCGTCCACACGGCGGTGAAGATCCACCCGGCCTACGCCAAGGGTCAGGCGGTCTACGTCACCGACGCGAGCCGCGCGGTCGGCGTGGTCTCGAGCCTGATCTCCAAAGAGACCCGCGGCGCCACGATCGAGAAGGTCCGGGCCGAGTACGCCAAGGTCGCCGACGCCCACAAGCGGTCGGAGGCCGACAAGCAGCGGCTCCCGCTCGCCAAGGCGCGGACCAACGCGTTCAAGATCGACTGGTCGGCCTACAAGCCGGCCAAGCCCAGCTTCACCGGCACCCGGGTCTACGGCTCCTACGAGGTCGCGGACCTCGTGCCCTACATCGACTGGACGCCGTTCCTGCAGACCTACGAGTTCAAGGGCCGCTTCCCGGCGATCCTGGACGACCCGGAGCAGGGCCCGGCCGCCCGCGCCCTCTACGAGGACGCGCAAGGCATGCTGAAGCAGATCGTGGAGGAGCGCTGGTTCAACCCGAAGGCGGTGATCGGCTTCTGGCCGGCCAACAGCGTCGGCGACGACATCGCGCTCTACACCGGCGAGAGCCGGTCGGAGCGGCTCGCCACCTTCCACGGCCTGCGCCAGCAGCTCTCGAAGCGCGACGGGCGGTCGAACACCTGCCTGTCGGACTTCGTGGCGCCGGCCGAGACCGGCATTGCCGATTATGTCGGCGGCTTCGTGGTCACGGCGGGTCTGGAGGAGGTGCGGATCGCCGAGCGCTTCGAGCGGGCGAACGACGATTACCGGGCGATCCTCGTGAAGGCGCTCGCCGACCGCATCGCCGAGGCCTTCGCCGAGCGGATGCACGAGCGGGTGCGCAAGGAGTTCTGGGGCTACGCGGCCGACGAGGCCTACGGCCCCGATGAGCTGGTGCTGGAGAAGTACGACGGCATCCGCCCGGCCCCGGGCTACCCGGCCCAGCCCGACCACACCGAGAAGACGACTCTGTTCGACCTGCTCAAGGCCGAGAGCCGGATCGGCGTGAAGCTCACCGAGTCCTACGCCATGTGGCCGGGCTCGTCGGTGTCGGGGATCTACATCGCCCACCCGGAGGCGCACTATTTCGGCGTCGCCAAGGTGGAGCGGGATCAGGTCGAGGATTACGCCGCCCGCAAGGGGATGGATGTCCGCGAGGTCGAGCGCTGGCTCGGGCCGATCCTGAACTACGACCCGGCGCGGTACCTGCCGCAGGCGGCCGAGTAGGGGCGGGCCACCGCCGTCATCGTGAGCGGAGCGAAGCGACCCAGGGCAGCGCGACATCGGTCGGCGTGGCGCTATCCTGGATTGCTCGCCCCGCCCGCGAGGACGGCCCGGCGGCCCCACCGGCCGTCCAGCCTCAGCAGGTCCCGGCGCCCCGCGTATTCACGTACAGCGCATAAACCGAGTGCGAGGCCGTCATCAGCAGCAGGTTGCGGTTGAGGCCGCCGAAGCACAGGTTGGCGCAGCGCTCGGGCAGGCGGATCCGGCCGATCAGCTTGGCCTGCGGCGAGAGCACGATGACCCCGTCCTCGGCCTCGCTCATCCCCCAGCCGCACCAGAGATTGCCGTCGACGTCGACGCGGAACCCGTCCGGCGTGCCGGTGCCGGCGTCGTAGAACACCCGCCCGTTCGCGGTCTTGGTGCCGTTCTCGACCACGTCGTAGACGCGGATCAGGCGGTTCGGCTTCGCCCGCGCCTCGATGACGTAGAGCTTGGACTCGTCCGGCGAGAAGCAGAGCCCGTTCGGACCCGCCACGCCCTCGACCGCGACGCTGGCCTGCCCCGTCCTGGGGTCGATCCGGTAGACGGTGCCGGGCAGTTCCGGCGCGGCCATCGCCTCGTGCGGGTTCGGCCCGAAGGCCGGATCGGTGAACCACACGGCTCCGTCGGAATGGCAGACGACGTCGTTCGGCGAGTTCAGCGGCTTGCCGTCGAACCGGTCGAGCAGCGTGGTGAGACTGCCGTCGTGCTCGGTCCGGGTGACGCTGCGGGTCCTGTGCTGGCAGGTGATCAGCCGGCCCTGCCGGTCGCGGGTGTTGCCGTTGGCGTAGTTCGACGGCTTGCGGAACACCGAGAGCGCGCCCGACGCCTCCTCCCACTTCATGATCCGGTCGTTGACCACGTCGCTGAACAGCAGCGATCCCATGTCGCCGAACCAGACCGGCCCCTCGGCCCAGCGGAAGCCGGTGGCGACCCGCTCCACCGTCGCCGAGGCGAGGCGGTACTTGGCGAAGGCCGGATCGAGGATCTCGACGGCCGGGTCGGGCACCCGCTGCGACGGCTCCCAGCCGGCTCCGGCCGCCCGCGCGGCGCCGAGCAGGGCCGCTCCGGCGAGCAGCCCCCTGCGTGCGATCATGACCATGGTCCCTCCCTGTGGTGCGGCCCGCCGCCTGTTGCCGACGGCTCGGGCCGGTCAGTGAATCTCGGGTTCCGGGATCCCCCCGGCGCCCTCCAGAAAGTCGAAATCGCAGCCCTCGCTGGCCTGCCGCACGTGCTGGGCGAACAGCCGGTTGTAGCCCCGCGGATAGACCCGGTCCGGCGGCACGAAGGCCTTCACGCGCGCCGCGATCTCGGCCTCGTCGAGATGCAGGTGAATCCGGCGCCCGGGCACGTCCACGGTGATGAGGTCGCCGTCGCGCACCGCCGCGAGCGGGCCGCCAGCGGCGGATTCCGGCGCTACGTGCAGGATGCAGGCGCCGTAGCTGGTCCCGCTCATCCGCGCGTCCGAGATCCGGACCATGTCGCGCACGCCCTGCCGGAGCAGCACCTTGGGGATCGGCAGCATGCCCCATTCCGGCATGCCGGGGCCGCCGATCGGGCCGGCATTGCGCAGGATCATCACGTGGTCGGGGGTGACGTCGAGGTCGAGGTCGTTCACCGCGGCGTTCATCGCGTCGTAGCTGTCGAAGACCAGCGCGGGACCGGTATGGTTCAGGAAGCGCGGGTCGGCGGCCGGCGGCTTGATCACGCAGCCGTCCGGAGCGAGGTTGCCGTAGAGGATCGCGGTCCCGCCCATGGCGACGATCGGCCGGTCGAGGGGCCGGATCACGTCGTCGTTGAACACCTTCATGCCGGCGAGCCCGTCGCCGACCGTGCCGCCGGTGACCGAGCGGGCATCGAGGTGGAGCAGGGGGGACAGGCGCGCCATCAGGGCGCGGATGCCGCCCGCGATGTGGAAATCCTCCATCAGCCACTGACCCGACGGCCGGAGGTTGGCGATCACCGGCACCCTCTGGGCGAACTCGTCGAACTCGGTGAGCTTGACCGGAATGCCGGCCCGCCCGGCCATGGCGACCAGGTGGATCATCGCGTTGGTGGAGCCGGCCAGCGCGTTGTGGACCACCAGCGCGTTGTCGATCGAGCGGCGGTCGAGGATGTCGGACGGCTTCAGGTCCTCCCAGATCATCTCGACGATCCGCCGGCCGCAGGCGCCGGCCATCCGCGGATGATCCGCGTCCGCTGCCGGGATCGAGGCCGAGCCCGGCAGGGACAGACCCAGCGCCTCGGTGATCGCCGTCATGGTCGAGGCCGTGCCCATGGTCATGCAGGTCCCGGCGGAGCGGGCGATGCCCGCCTCCATGTCGTTCCACTGCTGGGTGGTGATGTTCCCGGCCTCCTTCTCGGCCCAGTACTTCCAGACATCCGAGCCGGAGCCCAAGATCGTGCCGCCGAAATGCCCGCGCATCATCGGTCCGGCCGGCAGGAAGATCATCGGCAGGTCCATGGAGATGCCGCCCATCACGGTGCCGGGCGTGGTCTTGTCGCAGCCGCCCATCAGCACCGCGCCGTCCACGGGATGCTGGCGCAGCAGCTCCTCCACCTCCATGGCCAGGAGGTTGCGGTAGAGCATCGTGGTCGGCTTGACGAAGTTCTCGGACAGCGACAGCGCCGGCAGCTCGATCGGGAAGCCGCCCGCCTGCCAGACGCCGCGCTTCACGTGCTCCACGCGCTCGCGGAAATGCTGGTGGCAGGGGTTGATGTCGCTCCAGGTGTTGATGATGCCGACGATCGGCTTGCCGGTGAAATCCGCCCGCTCGTAGCCCATCTGCAGCATGCGCGAGCGGTGGCCGAAGCTGCGCAGGTCGGTGGCGCCGAACCAGCGCTGGCTGCGCAGGTCGTCCAGGGTCTTCTTGCGCGCGGTCATCGCTCTGTCTCCGGTCTCACGCGGTCCGCCCGGCCGGGCGGACCGCGGCGAGCGTGATCGCCGCGGAGGCGAGCGCGCAAGCCGCCAGGAAGTAGAGGCCGGCCTCGTAGGTGCCGGTGTGATCCTTGAGCCAGCCCAGGACGTAGGGGCCGACGAAGCCGCCGAGATTGCCCATCGCGTTGATCAGCGCGATCCCTCCCGCGGCCGCGGGCCCGGCCAGGAACTCCCCCGGCATCGCCCAGAAGGCGGGCTTGCTCCCGTAGAGCCCGAGCGTGGCCGCCGACATCGCCGTGAGCGCCCAGAGACTGCCCAGCACCGGTCCGGAGGCGAAGAGGCCGAGGGCGGCGACCAGGGCGGCGATCGCGAAGTGCCAGCGGCGCTCGTCGCGCCGGTCCGACGACCAGCTCCAGGCGATCATGCCCAGGGTGCCGACGCCGTAGGGCACCGCCGTGGCGACGCCCGTCTCCCAGTCGGTGAGGTGCAGGCTCTTCAGGATCGGCGGCAGGAAGAAGGTGATGCCGTAGGTGGCGGTGCCGATACTGAAGTAGATCGCCCCCAGCGCCAGCACGCGCCGGTCGGTGAGGACCTGCCCCAGGGTGAAGTGCCCGTGGGTCCTGACGGTGCCGTCCCGCTCCGCCGCGAGCTCCGCCTCCAGCCACAGCCGCTCCTCGACCGTGAGCCACGCCGCCTGTTCGGGCCGGTCGGTCATCAGCGCCAGGACCGCGATGGCCAGCAGGATCGAGGGCGCCGCCTCGAGGAGGAACAGCCACTGCCAGCCGTGCAGGCCGAGCGCCCCGTCGAGCTGGAGCAGCGCCCCCGAGATCACGGCGGTGAGGGCGTTCGAGCCCGGGACCGCCAGGAACAGCGCGGCGACCACGCGCGCCCGGTACCGCTTCGGGAACCAGTAGGTGAAATAGAGGATCACGCCGGGGAAGAAGCCGGCCTCGGCCACGCCCAGCAGGAAGCGCAGGGCGAGGAAGCTCGCCGGGCCGGTGATGAGGGCCATGCTGCCCGCCACAAGCCCCCAGGTGACCATGATCCGGGCGATCCAGAACCGCGCCCCGGCGCGCTCCAGCAGGACGTTGCTCGGCACTTCGAAGATGACGTAGCCGAGGAAGAAGATGCCGGCCGCCCAGCCGTAGACCGTGGCGGAGAACCCGAATTCCCGGTCCAGCCCGAACGAGGCGAAGCCTACATTCGTCCGGTCCATGTAGGCGACGAAGTAGATCAGGACGATCAGCGGCAGAAGACGCCGCGACACCTTGGCGATCGTCCGCCGCTCGATCTCCGGCGCCGCATCGCCCCCGTGCAACCCCGCCGCCATGGCGTCCCCCCGAGCCGAATCCGACGCGTCCCGGCCCGTTGCCGAGCGCGGGCCGGGACGGAGCGGGCCGGTGCGGCACGCTCAGCGACCGGTCCGCGTCCGCCAGGCGGCGAAATCGGCGAGGCTCTGTTCGTCGGTGGCAGGGTAGAGGCCGAGGATTGTGCGGCCCTTGCGAACCTCCTCGGTGACGAAATCCTCGTAGGCGGTCATCTCCACGGCCTCGTCGGCGACCGCGTCCGCGAGGTGGGCCGGGATCACCGCCACCCCGTCGCCGTCGCCGACGATCACGTCGCCGGGGAAGACGGGCGCGTCGCCGCAGCCGATCGGCACGTTGATGTCGATCGCCTGGTGGACCGTGAGGTTCGTCGGCGCCGACGGGCGCGCGTGGTAGCTCGGCATCTCGAGCCGGGCGATCTCGTCGGCATCGCGGAAGCCGCCGTCGGTGACGAGCCCGGCGCAGCCGCGCACCATCAGCCGGGTCGCCAGGATCGAGCCCGCGGAGGCGGCACGGGCGTCCTTCCGGCTGTCGATCACCATCACGGCGCCGGGCGGGCACTCCTCCACGGCCTTGCGCTGCGGGTGCGCGCGGTCGCGGAACACCGTGATCGGGTTCAGGTCCTCCCGGGCCGGGATGTAGCGTAGGGTATAGGCCTCGCCGACCATCGTCGGGCCGCCGGCCTTCAGGGGCAGCACGCCCTGGATCATCTGGTTGCGGAAGCCGCGCTTGTAGAGGGCGGTCATCAGCGTCGCCGTGCTGACGGTCTTCAGCTTGGCGCGCGTCTCAGGGGACAACCCGGACATCCGCTTCTCCTCCCCGGGCCTCGGTCTCCACGCCCGGCAACGGTGACAATCACCCGTCGCTTGCGCCGGCCTTGGCTCCTGCCCGCGCTGCGCGCGGACTGATATCCCAAGTCTTGAGTAACGCGCCGCGCGGCGCCATTGTCAACCGGCGCAGGTTGCGACGGATACGGGCACATATCGACGGGGAAGTCCTTGGCCGGATTGGAATTTGCGGGCCGCGGGCGCGCGACGCCGGCGGACGCGCCGAGGCCGCGCTCGCTCGCCGAGACCGCCTACGACGCCATCGAGCAGATGATCATCAGCCGCCGCCTCGCGCCCGGCGCCATGGTCTCAGAGGGCGAACTCGGCGCCGAGCTGGGCCTCGGCCGGACCCCGGTCCGCGAGGCGCTGGCGCGGCTGAAGACGATCGGGTTCGTGGAGGTCCACCCGCGCCGCGGCGTCCTCGTCACCCAGGTCGACATCATCAAGCACCTCGAACTGCTGGAGGTGCGGCGCCCCCTCGACGAGACCGTGGCCCGCTGCGCCATCGCGCGCGCCACCGAGGCCGACGTGGCGCGGCTGCTGGACTGCGTCGGCGGGCTGCGCAGCACCGCCGAGGCCCGTGATCGAGAAGCGTATTTCCGGCACAAGCGCGCCCTGCACGAGGGCCTGGTCGGCGCCGCCCACAACCCGACGCTCACCGGCACCATGGCGGCGCTCCACGCGCAGTCGCGCCGGTTCTGGTACACCTACGAGCCGACGGCGAGCTTCCCGGACTGCGCCGCGATCCACGCGGCGATCGTGTCGGGCATCGCGGCGCGGGACGCGGGTACGGCCCTTGCCGGGATCGGGACGCTGTTCGACTTTCTCGACCAGATGACCCGCCGGGCCCTCGACCGGCGGCCCCTCGTCTGACAGGTTGACCGCCCCGAACCCGTCCCTATCCTGAAACTGGGATATCAGACGCATCTCAGCGGCGGGCGGATCCACGGCCGATCCCGGTACCACGCCCCGGATGCGGCCCGAGCGCCAGGGAGGAACGGCTTGAGCGGATTGCCCCCACGCACCGGCGCGCAGGTGCTCGTCGATCAGCTCCGAGCGCAGGGTGTCGAGCGCGTGACCTGCGTCCCCGGCGAGAGCTACCTCGCGGTGCTCGACGCCCTGCGCGACAGCGGTATCGACGTGCTGGTCTGCCGGCAGGAGGGCGGCGCGGCGATCATGGCGGAGGCCGCCGGCAAGCTCACGGGCCGCCCGGGCATCTGCTTCGTCACCCGGGGGCCCGGCGCCACCAACGCCTCCGCCGGCGTGCACATCGCCCGCCAGGATTCGACGCCGATGATCCTGTTCGTCGGCCAGATCGCCCGGCGGATGCGGGATCGCGAGGCGTTCCAGGAGGTCGATTACCGGCAGATGTTCGGCGGCGTCGCCAAGTGGGCGGTGGAGATCGACGACGCCGCGCGCATCCCGGAGATCCTCGCCCGGGCCTTCCGGGTCGCGATGCAGGGCCGCCCGGGCCCCGTCGTGGTCGCCCTGCCGGAGGACATGCTCGACGACGTCGCGGCCGTGCCGGACGCGCCGCGCGTCGTTCCGGCCGCGCCGGCCCCGTCCGGGGATGACGTCGCGCGCCTGCGGGCGATGCTGGCGGAGGCGCGGCGGCCGGTGGTGCTGCTGGGCGGATCCCGCTGGACGCCGGGCGCCGTCGCCGCCATGGCCGCCTGGGCCGAGCGCCACGACCTGCCGGTGGCGGTCTCGTTCCGGCGGGCTCAGCTCTTCCCCGCCGACCACCCGAACTTCGCGGGCGAGCTCGGGATCGGGCCGAATCCGGCGCTGCTCGCCCGGATCCGGGAGGCCGACCTGCTGCTGATGGTGGGCGGCCGCCTCTCCGAGATGCCCGCGCAATCCTACGGCCTGCTCGGCATCCCCGATCCCGGCCTGCCGCTGGTCCACGTCCACGCCGACGCGGCGGAGCTCGGCCGGGTCTACCAGCCGGCGCTGGCGATCGAGGCGGCGCCCGAGACCTTCTGCGCGGTCCTGCCGGATTTCGAGGCCACCGGGATCGGCCGCGCCGCCGAGGCCCACGCCGCCTACCGCGCGTGGTCCGAGACGCCGGAGCCGAAGCCCGGCGCGTTCCAGTACGGCGCGGCGATCACCTGGCTGCGCGAGCGGCTGCCGCCGGACGCGGTGATCTGCAACGGCGCCGGCAACTTCGCCACCTGGGTCCACCGCTACTACCGGTTCCGCGCCTTCGGCACGCAGCTCGCGCCGACCTCCGGCTCCATGGGCTACGGGCTGCCGGCCGCCGTGATGGCCAAGCGCAGCCGCCCGGAGCGGATCGTCGTGGCGCTGGCCGGCGACGGCGACGTGATGATGACCGTGCAGGAATTCGCCACCGCCGTGCAGTACGGGATCGCCGTCGTGGTGGTCGTGCTCGACAACGGCATGTACGGCACGATCCGGATGCACCAGGAGCGCGAGTATCCCGGCCGCGTCTCGGCGACGGAGCTGCGCAACCCCGACTTCGCGGCCCTCGCCCGCGCCTGCGGCGGCCACGGCGAGCGCGTGGAGCGCACCGAGGAGTTCGCCCCCGCCTTCGAGCGCGGCCTCGCCTCCGGGCTGCCGGCGATGATCCACTGCCTCGTCGATCCCGAGGCGCTCACCCCGACCATGACCCTCGCGGCTATCCGCGAGAAGGCCCTGGCGGCGCAGCGGGGCTGACCGCCCGCACGCACCGTCCCGGTGCGGCCCCGCCCGCACACCCTATCGAGAGGAGCAGCTCATGACCCTGCGCGGCGAGAACCTGATCGGCGCCGAGGCGCGGCGCGGCACCGAGGCGGCCTTCCGGGCCGTGGAGGCGGCCACCGGACGGGCCCTGGAGCCGGATTTCCCGGGCGCGGACCGGGGCGACCTCGACCGGGCCTGCGCGCTCGCCGAGGCCGCGTTCGACACCTTCCGCGAGACCGATCCGGAGGCGCGGGCCGGCTTCCTGGAGGCGATCGCCGCGAACATCCTGGACATCGGGGACGACCTCGTCACCCGCTGCATGGCCGAGACGGGGCTGCCCCGGCCGCGGATCGAGGGCGAGCGCGCCCGGACGGTCGGCCAGCTGCGCCTGTTCGCCGGCGTCGTCCGCGAGGGCAGCTACGTCGAGGCGCGGATCGACCCGGCGCTGCCGGACCGCAAGCCGCTGCCCCGGCCGGACCTGCGCCTGCGCCGGATCGCCGTCGGCCCGGTGGCGGTGTTCGGCGCCTCGAACTTCCCGCTGGCCTTCTCGGTGGCGGGCGGCGACACCGCCTCGGCCCTGGCGGCGGGCTGCCCGGTGGTGGTCAAGGCCCATCCCGCCCATCCCGGCACCTCGGAGCTCGTCGGCCGCGCCATCCAGAAGGCGGTGGCCGCCTGCGGCCTGCCGGAGGGGACCTTCTCGCTGCTGTTCGATGCCGGCCAGTCGATCGGGCAGGGGCTGGCGGCCGATCCCCGGATCGCCGCCGTCGGCTTCACGGGCTCGCGCCGGGGCGGCACCGCCCTGATGGCGATCGCGGCCGGCCGCCCGTCGCCGATCCCGGTCTACGCCGAGATGAGCAGCATCAACCCGGTGCTGCTGTTCCCCGGCGCGCTCGCCGCGCGCGGCGCGGCGATCGGCAAGGCCTTCGCGGCCTCGCTGACGCTGGGCGCCGGGCAGTTCTGCACCAATCCCGGCCTGATCCTGGCGCTGCCGGGCCCGGGCCTCGACGCCTTCCTGGAGGCTGCCGGCGCGGCCCTGCGCGAGAGCCCGGCCGCGACCATGCTGACGCCCGGCATCCAGCGCGCCTACCGCGAGGCCGTGGCGCGGGTGGCCGGCCACGCCGCCGTCACCCGCATCGCCGAGGGTGCGGAGGGCGGGGCGACCCAGGGCCGGGCCACCCTGTTCGCCGCGGACTCGGACGTGTTCCTGGCGGATCCCGAGCTGCAGGAGGAGATGTTCGGCGCCTCGGGGCTCGTGGTGCGCTGCGCGGACTTCGCCGCGATGCGGGCGGTTCTGGAGCGCCTGGAGGGCCAGCTCACCGCCTCGCTGCACCTCGCGCCGGAGGATCACGCGGCCGCGCGCGACCTGCTGCCGCTCCTGGAGCGCCGCGTCGGCCGGATCCTGGTGGACGGGTTCGGGACCGGCGTCGAGGTGGCGCATGCCATGGTGCATGGCGGCCCCTATCCGGCGACCTCGGACGGGCGCACGACCTCGGTGGGCAGTCTCGCGATCGACCGATTCCTGCGGCCGGTGAGCTATCAGGACGTTCCCGACGCGCTGCTGCCGGCCGCGCTCCAGGCCGCCAACCCGCTGGGCCTGCCCCGCCGGATCGACGGCACGCCCGAGCGCCGCTGAGCCGCGGCTGGCGGGCGCCGGACGGCCGCGATCCGCCGCTTGCCAGGGGCGGGCGCGGCGTCTAGACAGCCTCCGCTCACCTTGGGGCGTCGCCAAGTGGTAAGGCAGCGGTTTTTGGTACCGCCATTCCCAGGTTCGAATCCTGGCGCCCCAGCCAAATTTCCCAAGCAAAACAGGACCTTCGGGGCCGGGACATAACGGACACACCGGAACAGAAGGTGTTTTTCCGCTGCACAAAAGCCGGCACAGTCCCGAATGGCCAAGGAACCCCCGACCGTCTCCGAGCTGCGCAAGGCGGCTGAGGTCACCGACCAGGAGGTCGCCGCCGCGGTCGATGCCGTGCTCGCGGACTTAGCGACCGACGCCTATTCGCTCGCGAAGGGCTGGACGCTCGACCTCGTTGAGACGCTCCGGACGAACACCCGCGCGGCGGAGGCGCTGACCACCGACAAGCCGGCCTGGAAACGCAACATCGTCCGGACCGCGATCCTGTTGGCCCATCCGGTGAAAGGATGAGCGAGACCGATCCGAGCGCCGACCGCGCGGCGACCATCGAACGTCTCTCCGAGCGGCTGAGCGGCTTCGTGCAGGGAATCGGGATGAGCGGCGCGGACGCGCGCGAGATTATTGACCGCGTGATCGCGTCCGACCCTCAAGCCGGGGACGGCGACCTGATGGCGAAGGCGCCACTTGGATGTTGATCGCGCTGGGATAGCGGCATGAGCGACGAGGCCGCCACGATCATGGAGGCTGTGACGGTGCTGCGGGCGGCCGGCGTCGCGGTGGCGTCGATCGTCGACGCGATCTCCTCGGGATAGGTCGATCTTCAGCTTCTAAGTTGTGGCGCCTCGCTGCGAACCACGACCACGAGCCGCCTAGCCGGGGCAGACGAGGCGCGGCAGGCTGACTCACAGCGCATCCTTCAGTTGTAGGCGCGCCATCGACCCATATCGTAGGCCCCGGCGAACGCGCCAGGGCCTCGATGACGGTTACTTCCGCCACAGGCCGCGTACGATTTTTATTGCTCATATCGGCCATCATCATCGAAAAAAGCTAGACCCAATACGCGAGCGCGGGACTCACCATGGAAGAGACTCCGAAAATAGTCGCGATCGAATAAAAGAGCATCTTTTTCATCCTGCAAACCCCTGGAGGATTGTCATCGTAAAGGCCGAATTTGTCCGGCGACGATGACTTACACTACAGAACGCTTCTCGAACGTGCTGAAGAACACAATCCCGCTTCCACGCGGACGCGGTTACGCCTCAGGCTCAATAATAAGGTCACCTTCGATTGAAGATCTTACGGGATGATTCATCACCTCGAGGCGCCCGGCCGCGCCAGGATCTCCGCCCGCGCGTCCTGGCCGCGCTTACGGACGAGCCATCCACCGCCACAGAGATCGCCGAGCGCGCCGGGATCCCGGGCCGGGAGCGCGGCGCGCATGCCGCTCGCGCGCTGGCGCGCTTGGAGGCTGACGGCCTCGCGGTCAGCCAGCTGCGCCGGAACGTCACTCGGTGGCGGACGGCCGGCGATGTGCCCCCTCAAGCGTAGGCGACCGGCAGCTCGCTCACCTGGGTGGTGTACCGCGGCGTGCGCATCTCGAACTTTGTGTTCCAGCCGCGCCGGCTCACCAGCCCCGCCCGTGCCGGCACCACCGCGCCCCGGCCCCAACGCGCGTTGCACGCGTCCATCGCCGCCATCAGCGGGCCAGACCGCTCGCGGTCCAGCGCGCCGATCAGCGCCCGCGGGCTGTGCGACAGCGGTACGAGGTCGTTGGTGACGATCCCGGCCTTCGAGTACCGCCACGGCCGCGCGCCCGGATCGCGCCAGGTCCGCGCTACCCCGTGTCGCGCCGCCTTGATCAGCGCCAGCGTGTCCGACGAGTGCTCCGGCAGCTGCACGGTGGTCGAGACCGAGCGCATCGGCTCGTCCCGGTCGTGCTCGCTCGTGTGGTAGAAGACCGTGACGTGGTTGGTCCCGAGCCCCTCGCGCCGCAGCTTCTCGCCGAGCCGCGTCGCGTGCGCCGCCACCGCCTCCTCCAGCACCGCCCGCTCGGTGATCCGGCTGGAGAACGAGCGCGTCACCGCGCAGCCCTTCCGCCGTGCCGGCACCATCTCCAGCGGCAGGCAGGCCGCCCCGCGCAGCTCGTAGATGATGCGCTCGCCCACCACGGTGAGGCCCTTGCGCACCGGCCGCGGGTCGAGGTCGCGCAGGTCCGCCACGCTCTCCACGCCCATCGCCAGGAGCTTGGCCAGCGAGGCCCGGCCGATGCCCCAGACCTCGGCGACGTCGATCCGGCACAGCCAGTGCGCGTA